>JAFAIY010000654.1 GCA_019236485.1 Comamonas sp.
CGGGGTCTGGGTTTATTTCATGCGACAGATGCAGGGCGGTGGCAAGGGCGGAGCTTTCAGCTTCGGCAAGTCCAAGGCGCGCATGCTGGACGAGAACAACAATACCGTGACCTTCGCCGATGTGGCGGGCTGCGACGAAGCCAAGGAAGAGGTCAAGGAGGTTGTGGACTTCCTCAAGGACCCCAACAAGTTCCAGAAGCTTGGCGGTCGCATTCCGCGCGGTCTGCTGCTGGTCGGCCCTCCGGGTACCGGCAAGACGCTGCTGGCCAAGTCGATTGCCGGTGAAGCCAAGGTACCGTTCTTCAGCATCTCGGGCTCCGACTTCGTGGAAATGTTCGTTGGCGTGGGCGCGGCCCGCGTGCGCGACATGTTCGAGAACGCCAAGAAGAACGCCCCCTGCATCATCTTCATCGACGAGATCGACGCCGTGGGCCGTCAGCGTGGCGCGGGCCTGGGCGGCGGCAATGACGAGCGCGAGCAGACCCTGAACCAGATGCTGGTGGAGATGGATGGCTTCGAGACCAACCTCGGCGTGATCGTCGTGGCCGCCACCAACCGTCCCGACATTCTGGATGCTGCTTTGCTGCGCCCCGGTCGCTTCGACCGTCAGGTGTATGTGACCCTGCCCGATATCCGCGGCCGCGAGCAGATCCTGAACGTGCATATGCGCAAGATCCCGGTGGGCCAGGACGTGAACCCCGCGATCATCGCGCGCGGCACGCCCGGCATGTCGGGCGCCGATCTGGCCAATCTCTGCAACGAAGCCGCCCTGATGGCTGCGCGCCGCAATGCGCGCACCGTGGAGATGCAGGACTTCGAGAAGGCCAAGGACAAGATCATCATGGGCCCCGAGCGCAAGACCATGGTCATGCCCGAGGAGGAGCGCCGCAACACCGCCTATCACGAGGCCGGCCACGCGCTGATTGGCAAGCTGCTGCCCAAGTGCGATCCCGTGCACAAGGTCACCATCATCCCGCGCGGCCGTGCGCTGGGAGTGACCATGAGCCTGCCCGAGAAGGACCGCTATTCCTATGACAAGGAATACATGCTCAACCAGATCGCGATGCTGTTTGGCGGCCGTATTGCCGAGGAAGTGTTCATGAACCAGATGACCACTGGTGCTTCGAATGACTTCGAGCGTGCAACCGCCATCGCCCGCGACATGGTCACGCGCTACGGCATGACCGATGCGCTGGGTACCATGGTTTATGCGGAGCAGGAGGGTGAGCCTTTCCTGGGCCGCTCCATGAGCAAGACCAACAACATTAGCGAAGAGACCATGCAGAAGGTCGATCTCGAAGTGCGCCGCATCATCGATGAGCAATACCATCTGGCGCGCAAGCTGATCGAGGACAACGCCGACAAGATGCATGCCATGGCCAAGGCCATGCTCGAATGGGAAACCATCGATGCCGAGCAGCTTGACGACATCATGGCCGGCAAGGAGCCGCGTCCTCCCAAGGACTGGACGCCGCGCAACCCGCCCTCATCGGACGGCGGCAACTCGTCGGGTGGAACACCGGCATCCAATGCCGAGCCGTCGCCCACCACGGCTTAAGAGATAAGCCCTCCACAAAAGGTCCTTCGGGGCCTTTTGTTTTTGCCTCACACCTTGGAGTTCAGATGTCACCACAGTGGCAAACCTCGCGTTTTCTGTTGCAGCTCGATAAGCCTCTGGTCATGGGGATAGTGAATGTCACGCCGGACTCCTTTTCCGACGGCGGCCGGCATGCAGGCGTTTCCCAGGCCATGGCGCATGCCGAGTTGCTTTTGCAGCAGGGCGCACATATTCTGGACATCGGGGGGGAGTCAACGCGTCCGGGTTCGCCCGCCGTGTCCCTGGAGGAAGAGCTGGACAGAGTCCTGCCGATGCTGGCCGAGGCCGTCAAGCTGCAGGTGCCGATATCCATCGATACCTACAAGCCCGAGGTCATGCGGGCCGCGCTTGATCTGGGCGCCGACATCATCAATGACGTCTGGGCTCTGCGTCAGCCCGGCGCACAGCAGGCGGTAGCGGCTCACTCCAGCTGCGGCGTGTGCCTGATGCATATGCATCAGACCCCTCAGGACATGCATCTGAATCACATGTCGGGGGATGCCGTGGCGGAGGTCAGGGAGTTCCTGTCTGCCGTCACCAAGCCTTTGCTGGAGGCCGGTGTCGCACGTGAGCGCATCGTCTGGGACTACGGCATAGGCTTTGGCAAAAGCGTGGCACAAAATTTTGCCTTGCTTGCACATCAGCAGGCTTTGCTGGAACTAGACTTTCCGCTTCTGGCCGGCTGGTCGCGCAAAGGGTCGCTGGGAACGGTTTCGGGTCTGCCTGTCGAGCAGCGCCTGATTCCCAGCGTGGCGGCGGCATTGCTGGCGGTGGAGCGCGGAGCACGCATTGTGCGGGTGCATGATGTGAAAGAGACGGTAGAGGCCCTTTCCGTCTGGCAGGCCATGCAGGATGCGCTAGCTTGAAACCTGCGTCGACGCGAGAGGCGTTGCAAGCAAGAAAAAGGAAACGAGGAACTATGGCACGTCAATATTTCGGCACCGACGGTATTCGTGGCACGGTCGGAAAATCGCCCATCACACCGGATTTCGCGCTGCGTCTGGCGCATGCGGTCGGACGCGTGCTGCGTCGCACGCAAGAGCGCCCTCTGGTGCTGATCGGCAAGGACACCCGGATTTCGGGCTATATGCTGGAGAGCGCGCTGGAGTCGGGCTTCAACTCGGCGGGTGTCGACGTGATGCTGCTGGGCCCCTTGCCCACTCCCGGCGTCGCCTATCTGACGCGCGCCCAGCGCGCCAGTCTGGGCGTGGTCATCAGCGCCAGCCACAACCCCTTCTACGACAACGGCATCAAGTTCTTCAGCGCCCAGGGCACCAAGCTGCCGGACTCCTGGGAAGAAGAGGTGGAGGCTGCTCTTCAGGAAGATCCCGTCTGGGTGGACTCGGCGGGCCTGGGCAAGGCCAGCCGTCTGGGGGATGCTGCGGGGCGCTATATCGAGTTCTGCAAAAGCACTTTCGATCACAAGCTCTCGCTGCGCGGGCTCAAGATCGTGGTGGATGCCGCCCATGGCGCCGCCTATCAGATTGCGCCCAAGGTCTTTCATGAGCTGGGCGCCAATGTCGTGTCCATAGGCTGCTCGCCCGACGGTCTGAACATCAACGAGGGAGTGGGTGCTACCCATCCGCAGGCTCTGGTGCAGGCCGTGCGTGACCATGATGCCGATTTCGGCGTGGCTCTTGATGGCGATGCGGACCGGCTGCAGCTGGTCGATGCCCAGGGGCGCTTGTTCAACGGCGATGAGCTGCTGTATCTGATGGCTGCCGACCGCCTGGTGCGTGGCGAGGCCGTGCCCGGCGTGGCCGGCACCTTGATGACCAATATGGCCGTGGAGCAGGCGCTCAAGGCCCAGGGCGTAGGCTTTGTGCGCGCCAAAGTGGGGGATCGCTATGTGCTGGAGGCCTTGAACGCCAATGGCTGGCAGCTGGGCGGGGAAAGCTCGGGGCATTTGCTGGCGCTGGACAAGCACACCACCGGCGACGGTCTGGTGAGTGCCCTGCAGGTGTTGCAGGCCTGTGTACATTCCGGCAAAACCGTGGCTCAATGGCTGGAAGATGTGCAGCTGTTTCCCCAGGTCATGATCAATGTGCGTCTGCAGCCAGGTCAGGACTGGAAGAGCAATATACAGCTGCCCAAGGAGCAGGCCGAGGTCGAGAAAATGCTCGGTGACAGTGGGCGCGTACTGATACGTGCCAGCGGCACCGAACCTTTGCTGCGCGTCATGGTCGAGGCCAGGGATGCAGGCCAGGCCAGCCACTGTGCTGAACATCTTGCTCAGGTTGTGAGAGCAGGCTGAATGGGTAAGAGATAGTCACAAACGCTTCAGGTTGTCATTAAAAAGTCATGAAACAGTCATAAATGATGGGCAGACTGTGGCACAAAGCCCTTGAGGGCGTTCCAAGGCTCTGCAGGCCTTTGTTGACATGTCTCAAACCGTTTCCGGTACTGTTTCTTCATCCGACGTTTCTCAGGCAGGGGAGGCCACAGCCCCGATGAACATTGCAAGCGCTGCATCCGCCATGACGCCTCGCGACGCGGGGCCGGCATCCCTGGGGCTGGCTCATGATCCGAGTGCCGACGTCAAAGTGACTGCGAAGGGGAGCTCTGTGCAACCCAGGCCGGATATACACCCTGTGCAGACGACTGCGGAGGCCGTCGGGACGGCCAGGCCGGCCCCGAAAACCCCGCGTCGCCGCAGCGCCGCGGCAAAGCCCGAGGTCGTGCCGCCACCGGTTGAGCCGGTGCTGGAGTTCCTGGATCGCGATCACAGCATTCTGGCCTTCAACGAGCGCGTGCTGAACTGGGCGGAGCGCGAAGATGTGCCGCTGCTCGAGCGCTTGCGCTATCTATGCATCGTCTCCTCCAATCTGGACGAGTGGTTCGAGGTGCGCAGCGCCCCCCATGTCTCCGCCGCCAAGGCCGGGGACGAAAGCGGGCTCTACACGCGCAGCAGCTTTGCCTCGCTGATGACCAAGGCGCATGGCCTGGTGGCCCAGCAGTATCAGCTCTACAACCAGTCCATCATTCCCGCATTTGCGAAGCACTCGATTCGCCTGATCTCGCATGGCGAGCGCAGCGCAGCGCAGCGCAAATGGGTGGGTGAGTATTTTCTGCGCGAGGTGCAACCGCTGCTCATGCCCGTGGGCCTGGATCCTTCGCATCCTTTCCCGCAGGTGGCCAACAAGGCCCTGAACTTCATCGTGCGCCTCAACGGCGTCGATGCCTTCGGCCGGGCCAACGAGGTGGCCATCGTCAAGGTGCCGCGCGCCCTGCCGCGGCTGATTCGCCTGCCCGAAAAAATCTCGGGCAAGCAGCGCCTGTTCGTCAGCATCTCCAGCGTGGTGCGGGCCCATCTGGCGGAGCTGTTTCCGGGGCGGGAAGTGGCCGAGTTCTCCCAGTTCCGCGTGACCCGGAACTCGGATCTGGCCGTGGACGAAGACGATCTCGTCGATCTGCGCATGGCCTTGCGCCAGGGCCTGCATCACCGTCATTATGGCCAGGCGGTGCGGCTGGAGGTTTCCTCCTCCTGCTCGCCCATGCTCTCGAATCTGCTGCTGGAGCAATACGGCCTGCCGGCCGAGTCCCTGTTCCGCGTCAAAGGTCCGGTGAATCTGGTGCGCCAGATGCAGCTCGTGGATCTGGTGGACGATCCAGCGCTGCTGTTCCCCACCTGGAAGCCCGTCTGGCCCACGCAACTGGTGCCGGGTCGCTCCGTGATGGCGCAGATGCGCAAGGGCGACATCATCATCCACCAGCCTTTCGAGAGCTTTGACGGGGTGCTGGAGCTGCTGCGCGAGGCCGTGAACGACCCGCAGGTGCTGGCCATCAAGCAGACCATTTACCGTACGGGCACGGACTCCGAGATCATGAGCCTGCTGGCCGAGGCCGTGAGCCGCGGCAAGGAGGTGCTGGCCGTGCTGGAGCTCAAGGCCCGCTTCGACGAGGAAGCCAATATCAACTGGGCCGAGAAGCTGGAGTCGCTGGGTGTGCAGGTGGTGTATGGCGTGGTCGGCCTCAAGACCCATGCCAAGATGCTGTTGATCACCAGGCGCGAGAAGCGCAACAACCAGCTCAAGCGCTATGCGCATCTGTCCACGGGCAATTACAACGTGCGCAGCGCGCGCCTGTACACCGACATCAGCCATCTGACCTGCGACGACGACATCACGGCGGATATGGACGCTGTGTTCCGCCATCTCTCCAGCCACAACACCATGCCCAGGCTGCAGAGGCTGGTCATGGCGCCGTTCCATCTGCAAAGCCGCATGCTGGAGCTGATCGCCGCGGTGGGTGCCGCGGCGGCCAGGGGCGAACGCGCACGCATGGTAATCAAGATGAACGCGCTGACCGACGAGCCGTTGATGCGCGCCCTGGTGGACGCGGGGCAGAAGGGTGCGCAGATCGACCTCATAGTGCGCGGTGCCTGCATGCTGCCCGCGCAGCGCCCGGGCTTTACCGACAATATCCGGGTGCGCTCCATCATCGGCCGCTTTCTCGAGCATTCGCGCGTGTTCTACTTTGCCTGGGGCAAGGAGGAGGAGTTGCTGCTGTCCAGCGCGGACTGGATGAGCCGCAATATGATGCGCCGCGTGGAGCTGGCCTGGCCCGTGCTGGACAAGAAGCTGCGTCAGCGCGTGATCGACGAATGCCTGGTGGCCTACCTGGGCGACGACCGCGACGCCTGGACGCTGGAAGCCTCGGGCCTCTATCAGAAGCCGGCCTGCCCTCAGGATGGCCGGGGCGTGCAGCTGGCGCTGATGGAGCGCTATGCGGCCGCGCAGTGATCGCTATTGCTTGAGGAGCGCATAGCGCTGGATATCAGTCAGATTTCTTGAAGAGTCATTGAAATTTGAGATCTGGCTGGTGTGAGATGCTCATTTTTTATGAGTCATTCCTCGGGAATCAGCCAATAAAAAAGGGACCGCCGGCGGTCCCTTTTTTATTCCCTTGCGGCGAATGGCCTAGCGCAGCTGCAGCCTGAGGCTCCAGGGGGTCTTGCTCCAGGCCATGGATT
>JAFAIY010000113.1 GCA_019236485.1 Comamonas sp.
GTGGTGCGCACGCCGTTGCGCGACAGGCGCGAGATCAGGCTGTCGTCGGGCGAGACATGGGGGCAGAACAGACCCGCGGGCAGGCCCGAGGCCCCGGCTGCGGGCTCGGTCCCCGCATCCAGCACGCTGACCTGCCAGCCGCGCCGCGCTAGGCTGGCCGCCGCAGCGGCACCTGCCAGGCCCGAGCCCAGCACCAGGCAGCGCCCGGGCCGCTCCACGGGGGCAGGCTGGCCGTCATCGCGGTGGCGCGGCTCCCAGCGCGGGTTGTAGCTGGCCCGCAAATTGTGGCGCTTGGGCGGTATGCCCGCGACCTTGTGCAGCTCGAAGCCCAGCTTGCCCAGGCTCTCCCGCACCTCGCCGGCCACGCACCAGGTGGCCAGGCTTGTTCCCCGGCGGCAGTGGCGCGCCACGTTCTTGAGCACTTCGGGGCTCCACAGCCCGGGGTTCCTGGAAGGGGAGAAGCCGTCGAGATACACGCTGTCCGCCGTGAGCTGCTGCTTGCGCAGCATGGCTTCGGCATCGCCTATGTACAGCGTGAGCAGCACCCGGCCCTCGTCAAACGACAGCCGGTGGACGCCGGGCAACAGCCCCCACCACTGGGCGGCGAGCTGCTCGCCGAGCTCGTGCAACAGGGGGTCGTCGGGCAGGCCGCGCAGCAGATCCTCGGCCGTGACCGGATAGGCCTCGACGGAGACAAAGTGCAGCAGGCGCGGGCGCCTGGGGTCGGCCTTCCAGGCAGCCCAGGTGACGAGAAAATTCAGGCCGAAGCCGAAGCCGGTTTCCAGAATGCGCCACTGGCCGGCATCGGCCCAGGCCGCGGGCAGCTGGCAGCCGGCCAGAAAGACCTGGCGCGCCTGGTCAAGGCCGCCATGTTCGCTGTGATACCTGTCCCCGAACTGCGGGCTGTAAGGCGTGCCGTCGGGCAACCAGGTGATGGGTTCAGACATGGCAAGGAAGATGCGTCAATGTGCTTGACGCTTGAAAACTGGCACTGCGTAAGAGTCAGGGGCAGCGAGCAAGGGCCGTCCCGCAGCGAGGCGGTCGTCCCCTTCCCGCGAAGCGAGAGAGGGGGAAGGCGCGCAGCGCCACAGGGGGAGCATTATTTCATTCCCAGCGCTGTTGATAGGAAAACACGGGCAGCCGCCATTTGAAGCGTATGGCCGCCAGACGAAACGCCAGGCCGCCGGCAAAGCAGACGACGGTGCTGAGATTGGAGCTTACATCCAGGTGGCGCAAGCCCAGGAACATCAGGCAGACGGCCAGCGAGACGCTGGCATAGAGCTCGCGCCGGAACACCACGGGCACCTGGTTGCACAGCACATCGCGCAAAATGCCGCCGCTGATGCCGGTGATCATGCCGGCCATGATGACCACGACGGCGGGGTAGCCCAGCTCCAGCGCCACATTGCTGCCAATCAGCGAGAACGCGATCAGGCCCATGGCATCGAGAAACAGAAAGACCTGCTTGAGCCGGTGCATATGGCGGGCGATCACCGTGGTCAGCAGACCGAAGCTGATGACCAGGTACACATATTCGGGATGCTGGGTCCAGCCTATGGGGTAGTGGCCCAGCACCATGTCGCGGATGGTGCCGCCGCCCAGGGCCGTGACGAAGGCGATCACGACCACGCCGAAGATGTCCATATTGCGCCGGCCCGCGGCGAGCGCGCCCGACATGGCTTCGGCGGCGATGGCCACCAGATAGATGACCAGCATGACGGTGAAGCTGGAGGTCTGGAACGAGTCCAGCAGGGAAACGGAAGGAAGCATGGCAGCCCTCAGGGAAAAGACCGGGCATGCGTATCCGCAAAGCATGTCCGGTGTGCCTCTCCCGCTGTCCTTTTACCTGAGAGTTGCACATGAGCCCCTTCGCGGTGCACATGCTTGCCCCTTCGGTGAGCCCTGCAGACTTGTGGTTGCGGGCTGCTCTCCAGTTGGCGATATCCGGGTCTGGTCAGACCCACCTGCGGTACTTCATGCCTGAGCGATTATGGGAGTTTGCGCCTTCGGCGGGAACCGTAGACAGGCTCCGCTCTCCCGCAGGATGGGCGCGATTCTAGCCAGTTACAGAGACTCTATTCGGGTTAATACCTGTGCTGGCTGGGTTTGATGCGTGGCGCGGCCGCCGGCTTTGGCGACAGAGCGCGGGCTGGAGCCGCCATTGGCTCCATCAGTCGGCTCCCTCGCTGGTGCAGCAGCCAGCAATAAAAAAGCCCCGGGCCAGTGCCACGGGGCTTGGTGTGCGAGTCAGCCGAATTTAGTCGGCGCTGGGAGGCACATAGCCAGCGGCCGCATCCGCACCGCTGCCGAAGAAGTGGTTTTCCATCTGGCGGGCCAGATATTGACGGGCACGGGCATCGGCCAGGTTCAGGCGGTTTTCATTGACCAGCATGGTCTGGTGCTTGAGCCAGTCGGCCCAGGCCTGCTTGCTCACGCTTTCATAGATGCGCTTGCCCAGCTCGCCAGGGTAGGGAGGGAAGTCCAGGCCTTCAGCGTCGATGCCAAGCTTGATGCAGTGAACAGTACGTGCCATGAAAAGTGTCCTTGTTGCTGATTTCAGATGTTTAGGTAATAACAAACTGAAATCTTAGTAGTTTGAGTTTTAAAACTGCGGTTGAAGAATGCACAGCAACGGAGAAGCCCGTTATCCATTCACTCCAAGAACACAGTCACATGAAAAATCGTCGCCACTTTATCAAGTTTCCTCTGGCTGCCAGCCTGATTGCCGGCTTGACCCTGTCCGCTCTGCCCACATTGCCGGCTCTGGCCCAGGGCGGCGTGCAGTTGCTCAACGTCTCCTACGACCCGACGCGTGAGCTGTACGTGAACTACAACCAGGCGTTTGCCAAGCACTGGAAGGCCACCCAGGGCCAGGATGTGAGCATCAAGCAGTCGCACGGCGGCTCGGGCAAACAGGCGCGCTCCATCATCGACGGCATCGAGGCCGATGTGGCGACGCTGGCCCTGGCCGGCGATATCGACGCCCTGGTTAAGAACGGCAATGTCAAGCCCGACTGGCAAAAGCGCCTGCCGCACAACAGCGCGCCCTACAACTCCACCATCGTGTTTCTGGTGAAGAAGGGCAATCCCAAGAACATCAAGGACTGGGACGATCTGGTCAAGCCCGGCATCCAGGTGATCACGCCCAACCCCAAGACCTCGGGCGGCGCGCGCTGGAACTATCTGGCAGCCTGGGAATTCGCCAAGCGCAAATACGGCGGCGACGCCCAGGCCAAGGACTTCATCACCAAGCTCTACAAGAACGTGCCCGTGCTCGATACCGGCGCGCGCGGCTCCACCGTGACCTTTGTGCAGCGCGGCCTCGGCGATGTGCTGCTGGCCTGGGAGAACGAGGCCTATCTGGCGCTCAAGGAATTCGGCCCCGAGAAGTTCCAGATCGTCGCGCCTTCGCTGTCCATACTGGCCGAGCCCTCGGTGGCCGTGGTCGACAAGGTGGTGGACAAAAAAGGCACGCGTGCTGTGGCCGAGGCCTATCTGAAATATCTGTACTCGGAGGAAGGCCAGCGCATCGCCGCGCAGAACTTCTACCGCCCGACCGACGCCAAGGTCGCGGCCGAGTTCTCCAAGCAGTTCCCCAAGCTGGAGCTGTTCACCATCGATCAGGCGTTTGGCGGCTGGGCTGCTGCGGACAAGGCCCACTTTGCCGACGGCGGCAGCTTCGACCAGATCTACAGCAAGAAGTAAACACGGTGTGGCGGCCCGGCCGCCTCCGAATCTGCTTACGAACCGATGGAAAGCCAAGCCATGTCCATTTTGCTGATTGCCGGCAGCCCTTCGCAGCCCTCGCGCTCCAGCGCCTTGCTCGATGCCGTGGCCGCCCGTCTGCAGGCTCTGGGTCTGCGCACCGAGCCCGTGCTGGAGCTGAACCGGCTTGACCCCGCGGCCCTGCTGCAGGCGCGCTTCGACGATCCCGTCATCCGCACCGTCACAGAGCGCGTGGCCCGGGCCGAGGCGGTGGTGGTCGCGACCCCGGTTTACAAGGCTGCCTACAGCGGCCTGCTCAAGGTCTTTCTCGATGTACTGTCGCAGACCGCGCTCAAGGGCAAGCTGGTGCTGCCCCTGGCCACGGGCGGCAGCCCCCACCACATGCTGGCGCTGGACTATGCACTGCGCCCCGTGCTGCAGTCGCTGGGCGCGCGCCATATCCTGCCGGGCATCTATGCCACGGATCAGGGCGTGCCCCTGCTGCCCGAAGGCGGCTATGGCGTCGCCGCCGAGATTGCGGAGCGCGTGGAGGACGCGGCCCAGCTGCTCGCTAACGATCTGCGCCGCGCCAGGCCCGCGGCCGGCGAATTCGAGGACATCGCTTTTGCCGATGTGCGATGTAGCGTCTGAGTCCCGCGGGTCGGCCGGCTCACGCTGACCCTGACCCTGACCCGATAGCAGCCGTTCATAGATTCATCTGCCCTCCCTGGGGCCGGTGGTGGCCGCTGCATTCTCCGATTCCCCTGTTTTTGATAGCAGTCCGCGCACTGTGAAGGCGGGACTGCGCGTGAAATTCCTCAATATCGCCGGCCGCGGACCGCGGCAGAGAAAGACCCATACCCATGTCACAAGCTTTCGTTGTTTCCAAACCGGCTGCGGCCGGTGTGCTGAACACCACCCGCCGCCAATGGTTGAGCCGCACGGCGGGCGCCGCCCTGGCCCTGGCTTCGGGCTCGGTCCTGGCCCAGCAGGGCGGCAGCGCATCGGCCGGCCAGCGCGTGCTGCGCGTCGGCCATCAAAAAGGCTGGCTGTCCATACTCAAGAATCGCGGCACGCTGGAAAAACGGCTGGCGCCGCTGGGCGTGGCCGTGCGCTGGGTGGAGTTCAACGCCGGTCCGGTGCAGCTGGAGGCGCTGAACGTCGGCTCCATAGACTTTGGCGATGTGGGCGAGGCGCCGCCCATTTTTGCCCAGGCCGCGGGCGCACCCCTGGTCTATGCGGGAGCCACCGTGGCCCGGCCCGGGCTGGAGGCGGTGATCGTGCCCAAGGACTCGGCGATCCGCAGCGTGGCCGATCTCAAGGGCAAGCGCATCGCCTACAACAAGGGCTCCAACGTGCACTACTTTCTGGTCAAGCTGCTGGAAAAACACGGCCTCCAGTACGGCGATGTGCAGTCGGTCTTTCTGGCCCCGCCCGATGCGCGCGCCGCCTTCGAGAAGGGCTCGGTCGATGCCTGGGTGATCTGGGATCCGTTCCTGGCCTCGGCCCAGAAAACGCTGGACGCGCGCCTGCTGGCCGATGCCAGGGGTGTGGTGAACAACCGCGCCTACTACTTCAGCTCGCGCGACTATGCGAGCCGCAATGCCGATGTGCTGCGCATCGCGATAGCGGAGATCGCTGCCATCGACGCCTGGGCCGCGAAGAACAGGAGCGCCGCGGCGGCCGAGCTGTCCCAGATCCTGGGGCTGGAGCCGGCCGTGACCGAGCTTTACCTGAGCCGCACGGAGTTCGGCACCAAGGCCGTGAACGCCGAGATCCTGGCCGAGCAGCAAAAGATTGCCGACACCTTCTTCGATCTCAAGCTGATTCCCAAAAAGCTCAACCTGCTGCATGCGGCGCCCGTGGACCTGGTGGCCGGCCGCTGATTCCGGGACCGACAAGGAGATTGCATCATGAGTACCTCTTTATCGCGCCCCCGCTTCAATCGCGGCCGCCGCCAGGCGCTGCAGCTGCTGGGCACCACGGCCTTCAGCTGGGCGCTGGCAGCGCATTACGCCCAGGCCCAGCAGGCGCCTGTGGCCGGAGCGCCGGCCCAGCTGCGCATCGGCTACCAGAAGTCCGCCGTCAATCTGGTGGTCTTGAAGCAGCATGGCGTGCTGGAAAAGCGCCTGGCCCAGACCAAGGTCAGCTGGCTGGAGTTTCCCGCCGGGCCGCAGCTGCTGGAGGCCTTGTCGGCCGGCAGCCTGGACTTCGGCCTGACCGGCGACTCGCCGCCCGTGTTTGCGCAGGCCGCTGGCAAGGAGTTGCGCTATGTGGGGGCCGAGCCGCCCAAGCCCGAAAGCTCGGCCATTCTGGTGCCCGCGGATTCGCCGCTGCAAAGCCTGGCCGATCTCAAGGGCCGTCGCATTGCGCTGCAGAAGGGCTCTAGCGCCCACTATCTGCTGGTGCGGGCCCTGGACAAGGCCGGCATCGCCTGGACCGAGATTCAGTCCGTGTATCTGGCGCCCGCCGACGCGCGCGCGGCCTTCGAGCGCAAAAGCGTCGATGCCTGGGCCATCTGGGATCCGTATTACGCGGCCACCGAACTAAGCATTCACCCGCGCGTGCTCAGCAATGGGGAGGGGCTGTCGGGCAACAACTCCTTCTATCTGGCTTCGCGCGGCCTGGTGGAACGCCATCCCCAGCTCATCAAGCTCTTGTTCGACGAACTCACGCGTGCCGACCAGCTGGTGCAGAGCTCGCGCCAGGAGGCCGTGCAGCTGTTGGCTGCCTTCAGCGGGCTCGACGCAAGCGTGGTGAGCCGCTTCATAGGCCGCCGGCCCAGCTCTCCGACCACCTTGCTCGGCCCGGCCATCGTGGCCGATCAGCAGCGTGTGGCCGATGCGTTTTTTCGTCTCGGCGTGATTCCGCGCCAGGTGCGGGTTGCCGACATCGTCTGGCAGCCCTCGGCCGCCGAATACGCGGGCTCTGTCCAATCCGCCACGCCTGCCCAGGTGCCGGCAGCCAAGCTCTGAGGAGATTTCGTCATGCAGATTTTCTGGTTCATTCCCACCCATGGTGATGCCCGCTATCTGGGCACCAGCGAAGGCGCACGCCAGCTTAGCCACGACTATGTGAAGCAGGTGGCCCAGGCGGCCGACAGCCTGGGCTACGAAGGCGTGCTGATTCCCACGGGTCGCTCCTGCGAGGACCCGTGGGTGGTCGCGTCTAGCCTGCTTCCCGTTACCCAGCGGCTCAAGTTCCTGGTGGCCGTGCGTCCCGGCCTGCATCAGCCCAGCCTGGCTGCGCGCATGGCGGCCAGCTTCGACCGGCTCTCGGGCGGACGTCTGCTGATCAATCTGGTCACGGGCGGCGACCAGGCCGAACTCGAAGGCGATGGCGTGTTCCTCGACCATGCCACGCGCTACGAGCAGTCGGCCGAGTTCATCAGGATCTGGCGCGAGATTCTGGCGCGCAGCCATGAAGGCCAGTCGCTGGACTTCGAGGGCCGGCATCTGCAGGTCAAAGGGGCCAAGCTGCTGTTCCCGCCCCTGCAAAAACCTTATCCGCCCGTGTATTTCGGCGGCTCCTCTCCCGCGGCCCACGAGCTCGCGGCCGAGCAGGTCGACGCTTATCTGACCTGGGGCGAGCCGCCGGCCGAAGTCGCCAAGAAGATCGCCGATGTGCGCGCCAAGGCCGAGCGCCACGGCCGCCAGCTCAAGTTCGGCATCCGCCTGCATGTGATCGTGCGCGAGACCGATGAGGAGGCCTGGGCCGACGCCGAGCGCCTGATCAGCCGCCTCAAGGACGAGACCGTGATCCAGGCCCAGGCCGCGTTTGCACGCATGGACTCCGAAGGCCAGCGCCGCATGGCGCAGCTGCATGCGGGCGGCACCAAGCGCAGCCGCAAGGACCTGGAAATCAGTCCCAATCTCTGGGCCGGCGTGGGCCTGGTGCGCGGCGGTGCGGGCACGGCCCTGGTGGGCAGCGCGCAGACTGTGGCCGAGCGCATCCAGGAATATGCGGAGCTGGGCATAGATACCTTTGTGCTCTCGGGCTACCCGCATCTGGAGGAGGCCTACCGCTTCGCCGAGCTGGTCTTCCCGCTGCTGCCCGTGAACGTGCAGCAGAAGCTGGGCGGCGGCAACCCCGGCGGCCCGTTCGGCGAGACCGTGGCCAATCTGTACGCGCCGGGCGTCGCCACGCCGAGCGCCGCTGCGTCGGGCGTCGCCGTGTCGGGTGTCGCCGTGCCACGCGATTCGGTCCGTGTCTCGCAAAGCTGAAGGAGTGAGCATGAACGAAATTCAAACCCTGGTCCTGGATCCCGCGGATCAGGCGGCTGCGGCCACGCCGCGCCTGGAGCTGTTCGCGCGGCAGGTCGGCCTGCGGCTGCTGCCCTGGCTGCTGCCCGTGGCACTGATCGCGATCTGGCAGGCCGCATCGGCCCATGGCTGGCTGTCCACGCGGGTGCTGCCCGCGCCACTGGACGTGCTGCGTGCGGCCTGGGCCTTGGCCGAATCGGGCGAGCTCTGGACCCATGTCAAGGTCAGTGCGGGCCGCGCCCTGCTGGGCCTGGCCATAGGCGGCAGCCTGGGTCTGGCCCTTGGCCTGCTTACGGGGTCGCTGCGCTGGGCCGAGACGCTGCTCGACTCCACGATCCAGATGGTGCGCAATATCCCCGCTCTGGCGCTGATTCCGCTGGTCATCCTGTGGTTCGGCATCGACGAGTCGGCCAAG
>JAFAIY010000172.1 GCA_019236485.1 Comamonas sp.
CCGAACAGAAGGCCGGTATCAAATCAAGCGTGATGCAAAGACAGCATTCACCTAAACTGTGGGATTGTAACGTCTAGGCTTTGCTCCTGTGCTGCAAAGGGGCGGAGCGTAGCGGCCATGAGACGCTCTGCAACAGCGCAGATGCAAGACGCTGTTCCATGACTCCTATGAACGGTGCGTCGCGCCTGAACGTGATTTCGGGGTTGGCAGTCGAAAAGTTGCCGTCGTCAAGTCTGGCTTGGCTAGAATCCTCATCCAAATCTCTATAACTTTGATAGCAAAAATTCATTGTGTCTGATCGACTTGCCGTACTTTCCCAATATCTCTTGCCCAAGCAGGCCCTGACTGCGTTGATGGGAAAACTGGCGCAGGCCGAGGCCGGGGGATTGACGACGGCGGTCATTCGCCGCTTCATCCAGCGCTACCGGGTCAATATGGCGGAGGCGGCCAATCCCGACCCTGCTGCCTATGCGACTTTCAACGCTTTTTTCACGCGTGCGCTCAAGGATGGGGTGCGCCCGCTGGTGCCGGCGGACTGGATCTGTCCCGTCGATGGCGCCATCAGCCAGTTCGGCAAGATCGAGGGCGAGCAGATTTTTCAGGCCAAGGGCCATCAGTACAGTGCCACGGCGCTGGTCGGCGGTGATGCCGCTTTGGCGCACCAGTTCGACAACGGCAGCTTCGCGACGATTTACCTGAGCCCGCGCGACTATCACCGCATCCATATGCCTTGCGCCGGCAAGCTGCGCCGCATGATCTATGTGCCCGGCGATCTGTTTTCTGTGAACCCCGTGACGGCACGCGGCGTGCCCGGGCTGTTTGCGCGCAACGAGCGTGTGGTGTGCGTATTCGATTCGGAGCACGGCCCGTTTGTGCTGGTGCTGGTGGGCGCCACTATCGTGGGCAGCATGGCGACGGTCTGGCATGGCGTGGTGAATCCGCCGCGGCCCGGTCGCATCCAGACCTGGGACTATGCGGGTGCCGATGCCGTGGAGTTCGCTCAGGGCCAGGAAATGGGGTATTTCCAGCTGGGCTCCACCGTGGTCATGCTGTTCCCGCAGCAGGCGGGCCTGCAGTTCAACGCGGCCTGGCAGCCCGCAGCGCCGGTGCAGCTGGGCCAGCTGATGGCCAACGCGCAGCAGCCCTGATCATCGAGCGAGATGGCAAAAGCCGCTGCTGCCATGCGCACCAGCGGCTTTTTTGCGGCTTGAACGGTTCAGAGGAACCAGGTCAGCGGCTCGGGGCGTCTTTCCGTGGTGAACACGCTGGGCGCCAGGCGCAGGCGGTCCGGCTTGACGGGGTCGTCCTGGCCTTGAAGATAGACCATGAGTTCGCGTCGGCGCAGGATGACATGGCTGACGATCTCGCGCCGGCCATTCTGGGTGACCTCGGTGCCGGGGCGAAACAGTGGCATATGAAACAGGCCACTGCGTGTGGCGGGCGGCGATGCCGCGACTTCATTGGAGGCGAGCTGCATGGGCTTTCCGTGGTAGTGGTGAGTGCTTATCGACAGCTCGCGCGCAAACTAAAGCCGAAATTGCACCGCCTCTGCTCAGCTCGTCTGCGCCAGCGACTTCAGCAGCTCGGTTTCTATGCGTAGCTGGCTGGCGCTGTCCTGCAGTTCGGCGCCCTCGATCAGGAAGGTGTCCTCCACGCGCTCGCCCAGGGTGCTGATCTTGGCCAGATGCACGCTGATCTGGTGCTGGGTCAGGATGCGGGCAATGATGTAGAGCAGACCGGCGCGGTCCGATGCCGAGATGGACAGCAGCCAGTGCTGGGCTTTTTCGTCGGGCCGCAGCAGCACGCGCGGCGCGAACGGAAAGCTCTTGACGCGCCGCGACAGGCGCCTGCGCGAGGGTTCGGGCAGGGGGCCGCCGCGCACCAGGGTGCTTGTCAGATCGCTTTCCACCATGTGCATGAGTTCGCGGTACTGCTCCTGCATGGCCGGGGCCACGACCTGGAAGGTGTCCAGCGCATAGCCGTTGTTGGCCGTGTGCACCCGCGCGTCGAGGATGGAAAAGCCAGAGCGGTCGAAATAGCTGCAGATGCGCGCAAACAGATCGGCCTGGTCGGGTGCATAGACCAGTACCTGCAGGCCTTCGCCGGCCAGGGAGCGGCGCGCGCGCACCACGGGTTTGCCGGAGCCCACATGGCGCGAGAGGTGGCGCGTGTGCCAGGCGATGTCGGCGGCCTCATGGCGCATGAAGTAGCTCACGTCCAGCGAGTCCCAGAGTTTCTTGTGGGACTCGAAAGGCTGGGCCGAAAGCGCCAGCTGCACCAGGGCCTCGCGCTTGCGGGCTTCGATTTCGGCCGCCGCATCCGGGGCGCGGCCGCCGAGCACGCGCAGCGTCAGGCGGTAGGTGTCCTCCAGCAGCTTGCCCTTCCAGGCGCTCCAGACCTTGGGGCTGGTGCCGCGGATGTCGGCCACCGTCAGCAGATACAGGGCGGTGAGCTTGCGCTCGTTGCCCACACGCTCGGCGAAGGCGCGGATCACATCGGGGTCGGACAGGTCTTGCTTCTGCGCCACCTGGCTCATGGTCAGATGCTCGCGCACCAGAAACTCCACCAGCTCGGCATCGGCCTTGTCGATCTGGTGGGCACGGCAAAAGCGCTTGACCTCGACGGCGCCGATGATGGAGTGGTCGCCGCCGCGGCCCTTGCCTATATCGTGGAACAGCGCCGCCAGATATAGCAGCCAGGGCTTGTCCCAGCCCGCGGCGAGCTGGGAGCAGAACGGATACTCGTGCGCATGCTCGGCCATGAAGAAGCGCCTGACATTGCGCAGCACCATCAGGATATGCTGGTCCACGGTGTAGACATGGAACAGATCGTGCTGCATCTGTCCCACGATGCGGCGGAAGGGCCAGAGATAGCGGCCCAGCACCGAGGTCTGGTTCATCAGCCGTATCGCATGGGTGATGCCGCGCGGCTGCTGCAGTATCTGCATGAAGGTGGCGCGGTTGACCGGGTCGCGCCGGAAGGCGCTGTCCATCACGTCGCGGCTGGCGTACAGCGCGCGCAGCGTGCGGGTGGAGAGTCCGGTCAGTCCCTCATGCTGCTCGTACATGAGGAAGGTCTCGAGGATCGCATGCGGGTCGCGTTCGTAGAGATCGTCACCGGCGACCTCGATGGTGCCCGCTTTCTCGAAGAAGCGCTGGTTCAGGCGGATCAGCTTGTGCGAGCGCGGGTTGAGCCGCTCCTCTATGCTCATGCGCACGATCTGGCACAGCTGGGTCACGGCCTTGGCGGCCCAGTAGTAGTGGCGCATCAGGGTCTCGCCGGCGCGCATGGCCAGCTTGCGCCCCTCGGGCGTGGTCGAGCGGTAGCCGAACATCTCGGCCACGGCGGTCTGCAGATCGAACACCAGCCGGTCCTCATGGCGGCCCGCCGCCGCATGCAGGCGCGCGCGGATCAGGCTCAGCAGGGATTCATTGGATTCGAGCTGCTGCTCCTCAAACGGGGTGATCAGGCCTTGCTCGGCCAGCTCGCGCCAGCTGTCGCCAAAGCCCGCGGCCTTGGCCAGCCAGAGCATGGTGTGCAGGTCGCGCAGCCCGCCTGGCGACTCCTTGCAGTTGGGCTCCAGCGAGTAGGGGGTGAAGTCATATTTGGCATGGCGCTGACGCATCTCCAGCAGCTTGCCCTCCACAAAGGCCTGAGGGTCCAGCTCGCGGCGGAACTGGGTTTCGAACTCGGCAAACAGCGGCTTGCTGCCCGTGATCAGGCGCGACTCCAGCATGGAAGTCTGCACGGTCAGGTCCTGGGCCGCTTCCTGCAGGCATTCGGCCAGGCTGCGCACGCTGGAGCCTATCTCCAGGCCCGCATCCCAGCAGCTGCTGATGAAGCGCTCGACGCAGGCCGCAAATTCGGGATCGGGTCCGGCACTGTTTTGGGGCAGCAGCACCAGCACGTCGATATCGGAGCAGGGAAACAGCTGGGCGCGCCCATAGCCGCCCACGGCCAGCAGCGCGGCCCCGGCGGGCATGGAGGCGCGCTGCCAGAGCGCGCGCAGCAGGCCGTCGGCCAGTTCACTGAATTGGTGCAGCACGCCGCGCACGCTGCGCCGGCCCAGGGTGGGGTTGTGCAGCAGTGCAATCTGCCGCGCCTTGGCCGCGCGGTACTCTTCGCGCAGCGCTGGCAGAGAGTCAAGGTCGGAGGCGTCGGGCGCGGGCGCCGGGTTGGAGCTGGAGGCAGAGAAGGTCATGCGCGGCAGAAAAGAGTTTCAACAGAGCAAGTGCTTGGCTCTCACCTTAACTCAAGCGGGGTGGGCCTGAGGTCGGTGCTGGCAAAAAGATGAGCGGCTGGCGCTTGCTGCACAATGGCTGCAAGCAAAAAATATGCCGCCTCCGGTCCGGCCGGTGGCGGCATGGGGCCGGGCCGCGGTGGCGGCCTCAGGTGCGGATGGCGGTGATGAAGTCCGGCGGCGTGGGCGAGCCGTCCGACCAGGTCAGCACGTCGTAGCCGGTCTTGGTGACGGCGATCATCAGCTCCCACTGGGCCGAGAGGCTGCGGTCCTTGGTGATCACGGTCCAGCCGTCGGGCATGGCCTTGATGTCGCGCTTGCCCAGATTGAGCATGGGCTCGATGGTGAAGACCATGCCTTCCTCCAGGACCACGCCGCTGCCCGGCTGGCCGTAGTGCAGCACCTGGGGCTCATCGTGGAACACCTTGCCTATGCCGTGGCCGCAGTACTCGCGCACCACGGAGAGGTTGTTGCTCTCGGCAAAGCTCTGGATGGCGTGGCCGATGTCGCCGAGCGTGGCGCCGGGCTTGACCTGCTGTATGCCCTTCCACATGGCTTCAAACGTGAGCTTGCTCAGGCGCTTGGCGGCGATCGTGCTCTCGCCGATGAGGAACATGCGGCTGTTGTCGCCGAACCAGCCGTCATCGGTGATGATGGTCACGTCGACATTGACGATATCGCCCTTCTTCAAGGGCTTGTCGTTGGGGATGCCGTGGCACACCACCTGGTTGACCGAGGTGCAGACATAGGCCGGGTAGGGCGTCATGCCCGGCGGCTGGTAACCCAGGCAGGCGGTCTTGGTGCCTTGCTGGGCCATGCGCTCGGCGCACAAATCATCGATTTGCTGGGTGGTGATGCCGGGCTTGATATGGGGGGTGATGTAGTCCAGCACATCCGAAGCAAAACGGCCTGCGATACGCATGCGCTCAATGTCTTCGGGGGTCTTCAGGGTGATGCTCATGGCGGAATTATCCCATCGCTGCCGTGAGCCTGCAGGGGCAAGGGGCGGGAACGCCGAGGGTTAGTGCTAGGCACGGTAAAATCCGAGGCTCACCGATTCAGCGCCCTGGCCGGGTCCTCGCACAAGCAGGGCCGGGCCGTGGCGCTTTTCACCAGCCTTCACATAAACAGGCCGCCACGTGACATTGCATCTGACACAGTTTGAGGGTGGAAACGCCCTGAGCTCGTTCCGCGCCCAACAGCTTCTGACCGACCTGGTCGCCATCCACCCCAAGATCACCGGCATTGCCGCGCGGTTCGTCCACTTGGTGGCCACCGAAGGGGCTCCTGTGCCCGCATTGCAAGAGCGCCTGTCGGCGCTCTTGAGCTATGGAGACCCTTACGAAGGTGCCGATGAAGGTCTGGCCTTTGTCGTCACGCCGCGCCTGGGCACGATCTCGCCCTGGGCTTCCAAGGCCACCGACATCGCGCGCAACTGCGGCCTGAACGTGTTCCGCGTGGAGCGCATCACCGAGTACCGCGTGGCTCTGAAGTCGGGTCTCTTGGGCGGACAGCCCGAGTTGAGCGCCGAGCAGACCGCGCAGATTGCCGCTCTGCTGCACGACCGCATGACCGAGTCGGTGTTTGCGACGCGCACCGAGGCCGAAAAGCTGTTCACCACGCTGGCAGCCCAGCCCATGGAGTTTGTGGACGTGCTGGGCGGCGGCAGCGCTGCGCTGGAAACCGCCAACAAGCAGTGGGGCCTGGCCCTGGCCGACGACGAGATCGAGTATCTGGTCAAGGCCTTCAACGGCCTCAAGCGCAACCCCACCGATGTGGAGCTGATGATGTTCGCCCAGGCGAACTCCGAGCACTGCCGCCACAAGATCTTCAACGCCAACTTCACCATCGACGGTGTGGCGCAGGAGAAATCGCTGTTCGGCATGATCCGCAACACCGAAGCCGTCTCGCCCCAGCACACGGTGGTGGCGTACTCGGACAATGCCTCCATCATGGAAGGCCATGAGGTCGAGCGCTTCAGCGCCAAATTCGACACTGCTGCAGATGCGGTGCGCGCTCCCAGCTACCAGAAGCAGAGCGCTCTGAGCCATGTGCTGATGAAGGTGGAAACGCATAACCACCCCACGGCCATCTCTCCCTTCCCCGGCGCCTCCACGGGTGCGGGCGGCGAGATCCGCGACGAGGGCGCAACCGGCCGCGGCTCCAAGCCCAAGGCGGGCCTCACGGGTTTCACGGTCTCCAAGCTCTGGGGCAGCGAAGTCGGCAAGCCCGAACATATCGCCAGCCCGCTGCAGATCATGATCGAAGGCCCGCTGGGTGGCGCGGCCTTCAACAACGAGTTCGGCCGTCCCAATCTGACCGGCTATTTCCGCGAATACGAACAGCAGGTCGGCGATATCACGCGCGGCTATCACAAGCCCATCATGATCGCGGGTGGCCTGGGTGTGATCGATGCCCAGCAGACCAAGAAGATTCTGTTCCCCGCGGGCACACTGCTGATCCAGCTGGGCGGCCCCGGCATGCGCATCGGCATGGGCGGCGGCGCGGCCAGCTCCATGGCTTCGGGCACGAACGCGGCCGAGCTGGACTTCGACTCGGTGCAACGCGGCAATCCCGAGATCGAGCGCCGTGCGCAAGAAGTCATCAACCACTGCTGGCAGCAGGGCGCAAACAACCCGATTCTGGCCATCCACGACGTGGGCGCCGGCGGTATCTCCAACGCCTTCCCCGAGCTGACCAACGACGCGGGCCGCGGTGCACGCTTTGATCTGCGCGCCGTCAAGCTCGAAGAATCGGGCCTGGCGCCCAAGGAAATCTGGTCCAACGAATCGCAGGAACGCTATGTGCTGGCGATTGCGCCCGAATCGCTGGCGCAGTTCACGGCCTTCTGCGAGCGCGAGCGTTGCCCGTTTGCCGTGATCGGCACGGCGACCGAAGAGCGCCAACTGGTGCTGGAAGACACGGCCGTGGCATCGGGCGACCAGAAGCTGCCCGTAGACATGCCCATGGAAGTGCTGCTGGGCAAGCCGCCCAAGATGCACAAGGACGTGACGACGGTGACGCGCGAGCTGCCCGCCATCGACCTGACCGGCGTGCCGCTGGAAAAAGCCGTGATCGAAGTGTTGGCTCACCCCACGGTGGCCTCCAAGCGCTTTTTGATCACCATCGGCGACCGCGCGGTGGGCGGTCTGACCCACCGCGACCAGATGGTCGGCCCCTGGCAGGTTCCCGTGGCCGACGTGGCCGTGACCCTGGCCGACTTCAAGGGCTTCAAGGGCGAGGCCATGGCCATGGGCGAGCGTACGCCGCTGGCCGCCATCAATGCCCCGGCCTCGGGCCGCATGGCCGTGGCCGAAGCCATCACCAATATGCTGGCCGCGCCCATCGAGCTGTCCAAGGTCAAGATGTCGGCCAACTGGATGGCTGCCTGCGGCGAGGCCGGCGAAGACGCGGCGCTCTACGCCACGGTGAAGGCCGTGGGCATGGAGCTGTGTCCGGCGCTGAACATTTCCATTCCCGTGGGCAAGGACTCGCTGTCCATGCGCACGCAGTGGAATGAAAACGGCCAGACCAAGAAGGTGACTTCGCCGGTCAGCCTGATCATCACGGGTTTTGCCGCTATCGACGATGTGCGCGGCACGCTGACCCCGCAGCTGAACGCTGAAGAGGAGGACAGCACCCTGGTGCTGATCGACCTGTCGCGCGGCAAGATGCGCATGGGCGGCTCCATCCTGGGCCAGGTGCTGAACCAGGCCGGCAACGAGACGCCTGACCTCGACGAGGCCAAGGACCTGATCGCCATGGTCGACGCCGTGAATGCGCTGCGCGCCAAGGGCCAGATCCTGGCCTATCACGACAAGGGCGACGGCGGCCTGCTGGCCACCGTGGCCGAAATGGCCTTCGCCGGCCATGTGGGCGTGGCGCTGAATGTGGACATGCTGATCACCGAAGGCGACGGCATCAGCGACAGCCGCATGGACAGCGGCGAAGGCAAGAACTGGGGCAACCAGGTCTCGGGCCGCCGCGAGGACCTGACACTGCGCGCGCTGTTCAATGAAGAGCTGGGCGCCGTGCTGCAGATCAAGACAGCAGACCGCGCCGAAGTGCTGCAGACCCTGCGCGAGCATGGTCTGGCCACCTGCAGCCACATCATCGGCAAGACCCGTCCCGAGTCCTCGCCCGTAGACATGGGCAAGGGCGAACTCCAGGTCTGGCGCGATGCCAAGAAGGTGTTCGGCGCGACCCTGTCCGATCTGCACCAGGTCTGGGACGCCGTGAGCTGGAAGATTGCCCAGCAGCGCGACAACCCCGCCTGTGCCGACAGCGAGCACGCCGCAGCCGGCGTCGTGAACGACCCCGGCATGCATGTGCAGCTCACATTCGATCCCCAAGAGAATGTGGCCGCGCCGTTCCTGAACCTGCAAGCCAAGCCTCGCGTGGCCGTGCTGCGTGAGCAGGGCGTGAACTCGCATGTCGAAATGGCCTACGCGTTTGCCGAAGCCGGCTTCGACGCCGTGGACGTGCACATGACCGACCTGCAGTCGGGCCGTGCCGAGCTCAAGGACTTCGCGGGCGTGGTGGCCTGCGGCGGCTTCAGCTATGGCGACACCCTGGGTGCCGGCATAGGCTGGGCACGCTCCATCACCTTCAACGAGCGCCTGTCCGAGCAGTTCCAGCAGTTCTTCGGCCGCCAGGACACTTTCGGCCTGGGCGTGTGCAACGGCTGCCAGATGTTTGCCGAGCTGGCCGACATCATCCCCGGCGCCCAGGACTGGCCGCGTTTCACCCAGAACCAGAGCAACCGCTTCGAAGCGCGTCTGTCCATGGTCGAGGTGCTGGAGTCGCCCAGCCTGTTCCTGCAAGGCATGGCCGGCAGCCGCCTGCCTATCGCCGTGGCCCATGGCGAGGGCTATGCCAACTTCAAGTTCCGCGGCAATGCGGACCAGGTGATCAAGGCCATGCGCTACGTGGACAACCACGGCCAGCCCACCGAGCAGTACCCGTTCAACCCGAACGGCTCGGCCGGCGGCCTGACCGCGGTGACCACAGCCGACGGCCGCTTCACGGCCATGATGCCTCACCCCGAGCGCGTGTTCCGCAACGTGCAGATGAGCTGGACTTCGGGCGACAGGTCCGAGTTCAGCCCCTGGATGCGCGTCTGGCGCAATGCGCGCAAGTGGCTGGGCTAAGAGCCTGCCGGTGCTGAGGCGTGCTCAAGGTTGGTGAGCTGGCCCGGCAGACCGGGCTGACGGTGCGCAGCTTGCACCACTATGACCAGATCGGTCTGGTCACCCCGTCTGCGCGCTCGGAAGCGGGCTACCGCCTCTATGCCCCCGCCGATGTGCAGCGCCTGCAAAGCGTGCAGGCACTGCGCGATCTGGGCTTCGGCCTGGCCCGCATCGCCGAGATGC
>JAFAIY010000174.1 GCA_019236485.1 Comamonas sp.
GCAGCAGCCATAAAAAAAGGAGCAGTGATCGCACTGCTCCTCGGGGCTGAAAGGCAAAAAGCCTGAGATCAGTCCACCAGACCGGCGTACACATGCTGCACGTCGTCGTCGTTCTCGAGGCCGGCCAGGAAGTCCTGCACCTCTTCCTGCTGCTCGGCAGACAGGCTGCTCATGCTCACGGGGTTCTTGGCCTTGTAGCCCAGCTTGGCCGACAGCACCTTGATGCCCTGGGCAGGCAGGGCCTTGCTCACGGTGTCCAGATCGGTAGGCTCGGTGATGAACAGGGTCACGCCCTCTTCGTCGCCCGGCTCGAAGTCCTGCGCACCGGCTTCGATCGCGGCCAGCTCCACATCGGCGCCGCCCTCGGGTTCGCCCTCGATCATGCCCACATGGTCGAAGTCCCAGGCCACGGCGCTCATCTGGCCCTTGCGGAAGCACACGCGCATATTGGGGGCCGTGCGGTTGGGGTTATCGGTCAGGCATTCGACCATCACCGGCACGCGGTGCGGCGCATAGCCTTCGAACAGCACGCTGGAGTAGTTCACGGCATCGGCGCCAGCGCCCGAGCCCTTCTTGATGGCGCGGTCCAGCGTGTCCTTGGGCATGGAGGCCTTGCGGGCAGCTTCGATGGCCATGCGCAGGCGCGAGTTTGCGGAGGGGTCGCCGCCGCCCAGACGGGCCGCGACCATGATTTCCTTGACCAGCTTGCCAAACAGCTTGCCCTTGGCATCGGCGACCAGCGCCTTGCCCTTTGCTTTCCATTGCGCGCCCATGGGTGCGATTCCTTGTTGAGTGGTGAATTGACCGGCGCAGACTGCGCAGATTCAAAGATTTTTCCAGAAGCGGCGTTATACACCTGCGCACGCGATCCAGCCTAGTTGCTGCACAGTTGTTGACACGGCTTAGTGCCCAAGCCGCTCATTTTCCAGACAAGGCCGGCCAAACTGCAGGCAGCCCTGCCATGGGCGCGCGCAAACGCATAATCGACGCCAGTTCAGGATGCGGATTCGAATCTATGCTCAATGCCTTGTGGCTGGGTTTTTTCTTGGTGGCGGCCGTGGCCGCACTCGCCCAGTGGTTGATCGGCGGCCAGGCCGAAGTTTTTTCCGCCATGGTCCAGGCCTTGTTTGCCATGGCCAGGCTCTCGGTCGAGGTCATGGTGCTGCTGTTCGGCACGCTCACGCTGTGGCTGGGCTTTTTGCGCATCGCCGAAAAAGCCGGCATCGTGGAATGGCTGGCCCGCATGCTGGGCCCGCTGTTCGCGCGGCTCATGCCCGAGGTACCGCGCGGCCACCCGGCACTGGGGCTGATCACGCTGAACTTCGCGGCCAATGGCCTGGGCCTGGACAACGCGGCCACGCCCATGGGGCTCAAGGCCATGCGCGCGCTGCAGGAGCTCAATCCGCGCCCCGATACCGCCACCAATGCGCAGATTCTGTTTCTGGTGCTCAACGCCTCCTCGCTCACGCTGCTGCCCGTCACCATCTTCATGTACCGGCTGCAGCAGGGTGCGCCAGATCCCACGCTGGTCTTTCTGCCGATTCTGCTGGCCACCTCGGCCTCCACACTGGTCGGCCTGCTGAGCGTGGCCTTGGTGCAGCGCCTGCCCATCTTCAGCCCCGTGGTGCTGGCCTATCTGCTGCCCGTGGCGCTGGCCCTGGTGGCCTTCATGGCTTTTCTCACCACACTCAGCGCCGTGGCGCTCGCGCATCTGTCCTCGCTGATGGGCAATCTCACGCTGTTCGCACTGGTCGTGCTGTTCGTGGGCCTGGGCGCCTGGAAGAAGATCGCCGTGTACGACAGCTTCATCGAGGGTGCCAAGGAAGGCTTTGACGTGGCCAAGGGTCTGCTGCCCTATCTGGTGGCCATGCTCTGCGCCGTGGGCGTGTTCCGCGCCTCGGGCGCGCTCGAATATGTGCTCTCGGCCATACGCTGGGCGGTCGACACCATGGGCATGGACGCGCGCTTTGTCGACGCCCTGCCCACGGCTCTGGTCAAGCCCTTCTCGGGCAGCGCCGCGCGCGCCATGCTGATCGAGACCATGCAAAGCCATGGCGTGGACAGTTTTGCGGCGCTCACAGCCGCCACCGTGCAGGGCAGCACCG
>JAFAIY010000194.1 GCA_019236485.1 Comamonas sp.
GCCCTCGCCTTGCCAGCGTCCGTTGCCTTCGCCATGGCCATGTCCGCGGTCATGGTCGTGCCGGTCCCAGCCGCGGTGCTCGCCATGGTCGAAGTGACGGGGGCCGCGATCCCAGTCGCGCTCATAGCGCGGCGGCCCGGCACGCCAGTGAGGGGGTGGGTTGCGCAGAAAGTACACCGGCTGCCCGCAAGCATGGTAGCGGCCGCAATAGCGGCGCCAGTTGCGCGAATGGTCCGGCGGCACCCACATATAGATGGGCTGGACCTGAGGTATCACGGGCCCGCCCCACATGGGCTGGGCATACATCAGCGCAGGCGGCGGCGCATTACCGATATTAACCTGGCCATAGACCCCGGGCGCCAGCTGCCCCGAGATGGAACCGCTGATATAGGCCTGAGCCTGGGCCAGCCCCGCGGCGCAGGTCAGCGCCATAGCCAGCGCAGCATGAGCAAGATAAGAATGAAGGCGCATGATTCTCCTGTCGTAAACGGCGAGCAAATCGCCGGGCCACAAACCCTTGCCAGCCGCAATGCATGGACACCATCAGACGACCCGCCTGACTACGCGACCAACAAACCAGCTAGCGTATGGTTTGAGCGTGCAAACCTTTTTTCAGAATCAAATCTACCACCGGCTGCTCACGCTTGTTCGCTCTCATGCAGTGATCTTTTTGAAACCAATCTGTAACTTTGATCACCACTCTTGCCCAACGCTTGTTCTCACGTTCACGCCAAGCATGGGATGAAACACTTTCCCAGGCATAACCATCCAGAACAGAAGCGTTGACAAAATGGTCCAGCGCCCGCACGCCCGCACGGCCTCGTTCAGTGCGTCCAAACAGCCCCACCCAACAAAGAATCAGGTAGCCGAGAACCGCCAGCGGAACCACGGCACACATCAGCACAACACCGGCAAGACGCTCTTTCACGCAGCAGCCCTCTTGCGCAACTTGATACGAACTCCATTCGCAGAGCGGATGGTCAAACGGCCCACGGGCTCAGGCACATGCTCATCCACCGGCAACAGCTCATAGCGACGCAAGATGCACGCCAGAATCAGGACGGCCTCCTGCAAGGCAAAAGCAGCACCCAGGCACACACGCGGCCCCATGCTGAAGGGCATATAAGCATGTTTGATGGCATCTTTGTCATCCCCTCTATCGAACCGGTCAGGGTCGAAAGCATCCGGATTTTTCCACCATTTGCGGTGGCGCTGCAACAGCCAGGGAGCGACAACCACCGTGCTGCCCGCCCCCAGTTGCTTGCCCCGCATGGGGCAGGACTGAACATTCTCACGCGCAAAAAAGCCCACAGGCGGAAACAGGCGCAGAGTCTCACGAAAGATATTCCAGACCAGCGCCAGACTCTTCATGTCGGCCTGCCGAGGCTCGGCATCACCAAAGACTGCAATCACCTGCTCATATGCCCGCTGCTGAATCTCTGGCGACTTGGCCAGCAAATAGCTGGCCCAAGTCAAAGCGCTGGCGGAAGTTTCATGCCCTGCCAGAAACAACATCGCCACCTGGTTGACCAGCTCTTCCTCGGAGAACGGCTTGCCCGACTGAGGATCCTTGGCCTGCATGAAGGCAGCCAGAATATCTTCGTTCTCTCCCGATTTGCCCTCTAGATGCGCCTCGTAGCGCGGCTTGATCATCGCGTGCAGCAGGCCGCGAATCTCCCGAGCCGCCTTGTTGCTTTGCCAGCGATGCCAGGGCATGGTCAGCCAACGCGTGCCGAACAAGGCAGGCAGCATGAGCTTTGGTGCCAGCGATTGATAGCGGGCAAAAGCCGCAAAAATGCGATGTGCATCCGGCCCCTGCATGGGCTGGGAAAAAATCGTGCGAAAAATGATGTCGGCCGTGACATGCGTCATTTCGACCTCGATGTCATAGGCTTGCTGTTCATCGACAGTATCCAGCCGTTCCAACATGGACTGCGCAGCGCCCAACATGCGCGGAAAGGCAACGTTCAAGCGCGCTTGCTCGAACGCGGGGTTCATCATGGTCCGCTGACGCTGCCATTGCTCCCCGTTAGTCGTGAAAATGCTTTCGCCCAACAAAGGCTCCAGCGACTCATGCAGCAAATGACTCTTTGGAAAAAGCTGCGCCTCGCTCTGCATGACACGCTTGACCTCCTTGATGTCATTCAGCATGTAGAGGTCAACCCCCGGCAGATGCACCTCGCCCATCTGCATGGTGTAGCTGCGCTCGAACAAGGCATCCATCCAGGAGCGGCGGGCATGCCAGAACATGCCCAGCTTCGATGCCTTTTCAGGATGGGGCTTGGGATAGGCTGGACAGAAAAGACTCATCTCACCAATTTCTTCTGAATATAGTCACGCATCAACCCAGGGCTGCTGAGCAACTCGAAATAATCATAGGCTCCAGCAATTTCGCCAGCCATCAGATACTGAAAATGCATGCGCATCTTGTTGCGACGCAGCCAGCGGTAGCTGGTTGGATGGAACAGCTTGTGAAAGCGCGGTGAACACACAGCCTGAGGGTTAATGCCCCATTGCCGCGCCTTTTGCGCCTGCCTTCCCAGGTGGCTCAAGGACTCCGACGCCTGCGAGGCGGTCCGCAGGCCATCCTCTCGCAACGACAGGCCCACTACATCACACATGCCAAAACACACACTGTCGCTGGGTGACGAGATATCGGCCCAGTACACAGACTTGTCCAGCGCCAGCTCCCGCAAAGTACGCCGCAAATTCCTCGCTCCGGGGAAAAGGCCAAACAGAGGAATGCAGTTGCCCAAGGTCACCAGGTTGACCAGCTGCGCCGAAACTGACACATCCGATACGGCGGTTTCTGGATTTGCAGCCAAATGCCGTCGCAAAGCCGCTGTCATCTTTACCGCATGAACGCTGCCCACACTAAAGCCCACAACCACGACCTCGCGCCAGCGCCCCTGCCGCAGCCCTCTGGCCACATCAGCAGCCATGAACTCCATGCGTTCCTCCAGTTCTGGAAAAGTTCGCTCGGAGCTTATGCGGGCGAAATTCAGGATTCTGAGCAACCAGCTGATATGAATATGTCGGTCCAGCGCAAAGCCTCCCCAGCACACCAAGGCCCCGACCATCAAAGCCAGGCCGGCAGCCCCCCCCAAAAAAAATCTGGCGAAAAAATCGCCGAGGACAGCCCCCAGACAGACACCCACTACGAGCACCAGCGCGGCATAGGCTATCGGATATGCCAGTGCCCACAGCGTAAAGCGAGCCTGCTCATGAATGGGGGCCAGCCACTGCCTCAGGCGCCAGATGGCGGCATATGTGCCCAATGCCTCCCGAAAAACCGTTTCGCGGCCTTCCGGCCAATTGGCCCGCACCTGATCGTGCCAATCGAAAAAAAGGAAATCCGTTGAAGAATCATCCGCAAGGCCCTCCTGGCGAATATTCCACAAAGAGTGAATCGACTTCTCCGCTTCCAGAGAGTTCCAAGTCACTCTTTTTCCGACGACATATTTTCGGTCATCGCAGACCATCGCCTGTTTTTGCGATTCTGCACGCATCAGCTGGTGATAATGCCTGGCCCCCCGGGGATCAAAGCCGCCAACAAATATCACCAGCCGTGTTGGGCATGTTTTCTCTGCAGAAGATTTCAATACGGGATTCGTTTCGCTGGTAATCATTCACACTCCGACCCGCACTTCATGCCACATTCCGTCTTTCCATTGGTTCCGGAGATTCTGTCAAATTTAGTATAGGAAGCTGAGAAATCGCCGCAGTGCCCGCCGGCCATGACACGGGATCAACCGACTGCCCTCCGCCCCATAGACGCTGAGCCAGCTGCCCATCCAGAGCTGCGCCACAATGCCAGGAAACATCCGGCAGCTTGCGATAAAAGCTCCCGTTGATCTGCGTACATTCGATCAGAGCCTTGCGAAAACGCGCGAGCACCGCACGATCAGGAGCAGCGCTATGGGCATGGAACCAGAACTCCCTCATACGCCCCTGAAAGGTCAAACCTTTGAGGTCATACAACGCATTGCCGCAGACCTTGACCGGTGCCCCATGGCCCAAGGCGGAAAGCCCTGTGGTGCTGTTGACCAAGACCACGCCTTTCGCACTTTTCAGCAAGGAGGGCAAATGCTGATCATGGATATATAGCACCCTGTGCTGCAGTCCATGGCGTTTCGCCAGCAAGCGGATAATGTTTTCATAATTCCTGTGCCCTCTATCCATGGGGTGATGCTTGAAAACCACCATGTCTTCGGAAATGGATTTACCGCCATCAGGTACGCCGCCAGCTCGCTCCAATGCCTGCGCTCTGGAAAAAGAATGCAGCACATGGTTAATAAAGTCGGTGACAAACTCGTAATCCGAATGGACCAGAATCTGTGCATCGTTATAGACCTGCAAAGGTGCGAGGAAGAATTTTTTATGCAGCTTTCCGAGCAACAAGGACTCAATCTCTTTTTCCGAACGGCGATACCAGAACTTGCGCAGATAACTCAGCCACCACCATGGCGCATCCCGCACCGTCATGCTGCGGTGGTGCAGAGCATTGTTCCAGAAGCACTGCCCCAGCCATGCCATAAAGAAATACAACATGCCCCACATGGCCGCATGCCAGAATGAATTACCCACCTTCCTCCATGCGTCGGTCGCTTGACCATTTTCATGGACCGGCAAGGGCCCGGCTGATTGCTGGGCACGCCCTTTAAGCCAGATGGCCAACCGCTCCTCGAACTGGGAATGGCCATTCACGCCCAAGGGCTCGAAAGTGATGTGGTCCGGCCGCAGATAGCCCTCTTCAAAAACGCCTAGCGCGCAACCCAATCGTTCTGTCAGCGAACGAACACATGCATGCACGGGCCGACAGTCCCCAAACAGCAGCACAGCATCAATTCGATGCCTGAGAATAAATGCTTCCAATGCCTCAGGCCACTGCGACAGTTCTCCCCGAAACGCATGCGCACGACGCGGATAAAACAGCCAATCCCCAGCATTGAAGTTGAACTTGAACACCGTTGCGCCCACCGAGCGCAAATCCTTGGCTAGATTCCAGAAGAAAGGCCCAACTGGGCCTTGCAGCAACAAAACACGCTTTGACGCAAATCCGCTCTTATTCTTCATGACTGGGGAAAACTGCAGGCTAAAAAAGCCGACTTGTACCTTTCATTGGGGCGCCACCGGGATGGGAAGTACGACATTTTAATGACCTTGTCCGGCTGCA
>JAFAIY010000303.1 GCA_019236485.1 Comamonas sp.
GCGGTACGCTCCCCGGTGGTTCACAGACCTTGCAGTCTGCCGGTTTCCACGTCAGCGGCAGAGCGGAATCTGCGCCTATCGCCAGTTGCGTACACCCCTAGTGTAGCTGAGCTGACTGGGCGTCGAAGCTTGGGGCGGCTTTTCCCCGTGGCGAAGTCCCGGGGCATAAAAAAAGCTGGCCTGGGCCAGCTTGAAAAATTCACGAAAAAGTTGGGGTTCAGAGCCTGGGTCCGGCCTGGGCGACCTGCTCGGCGTGCGATACCGTGGTGCCCGCGCTGGCCTTGGCCATATTGACCGTGGCAGCAGCCGACTTGCCGTTCGCGACCTCGGCATTGGCCGGTGCGGGCGGCGTGACCTTGGCGGTCATCAGCGCATTGGCACGCAGGCCCACGGCCAGGCGCAGGCGCTGATGCTCGGCCAGCACCTTGGCCGCATAGCCGCCGTCGCTCTCCAGATTTGCGGCACCCACGTAGTAGCGCAGGCCGCCTTCGATGGAGCCGGCGCGGGCGATGCACTCCTTGAGCACCTTGACGCCGACCTTGAGGTTGGTCACGGGGTCGAATGCCGCGTGCTGGCCGCCGAAGGTCTCGTACTTGTCGGTATGGACCGAGGTCATCACCTGCATCAGGCCCTGCGCGCCCACCGAGCTTTGCGCAAACGGGTTGAAGCTGGATTCGATGGCCATGATGGCCAGAATCAGCGTCGGGTCCAGCTTGTTGACCTTGCCCTGCTCGTAGGCAGCGCTGACCAGGGCCGCGATAGGCTCGGGCGCCACGCGGTACTTCTTGCTGAGCCAAAAGGCCACAGCCGCCTGTTCCTTGGGCAGGTTCTTGGGGTTGATGGCCGTGGCCCGGTCGCTGGCCGCCTGCGGCTCGGCTGCAGGCTCCACGGTGGCGGTGCTCACCTGGGCCACAGCCTGGGGCTGCTGGCGGGCATCAAGCCACTGGCGCAGCTGGGCTTCGCCAGCCAGGCGCAGATCGGGGCGGGAAATCAAAATCAGGGCCGAAATGGCCACGGTCAAGCCCAGGAGGGCGAAACCGTTGTGGGTTAGAGCAAGAAAACCATGGGCCACCTTGTGGCCCAATGTTCGCGCGGAGGCGACTAATTTTCCTGACGCTGGCATAGCTTGTCCTTTCTTGGCCGTCGTTGGCAAGCCTGCAGACCAGGGTCCGTGAAGGCTTGTGCGACAACCGATGAGGTTTGCTGCGGGCCGACTAAAAGCGCCCGTGAAGGGCGCTGGTCGGTCTGCTCAGTCGTGAGGCAGCGGAAACAAAAAACGCTCATTTCGAGCGCTGGCGGATTCTAGGAGTCTGCTAAATATGCAGTCAATACTATAGAAAATTCCTTTAATTTCCTAAAGTCATATAAAAACTGTATGTAGGTACAGTGTGCTGCGCAAGCTGCAGCAAAAAATGACCGCTGCAAGCGGTGTATATGCTCACATCGTGATATTTGTCATAAAGCTGAAAAAAAGTGCAAAAGGGCTAGTAACCCTTCGTCAGCGCGGATATAGTGAATCTGCCTGCAAGTCGCAGGTATCTGCCAACGGAAAGGAAAAGCAAACTCAGCCAAGGTCGTGACTTCAAGGCTTCTGGCATTTGCTCGTTATCTTCGCTGCGGCACTTAGGGGAGCAATCTCTTGCTTCCAGCGGCAAGGACCACACCCTCCTTGATCCGCGAAAAACGGCATGGTCTGATACCAGCCGTAAGGCCCGGAAGCCGGTTGTTCGGCTCCCGGGCCTTGTTGTTTCGGGGATGGCTTTCGCGTCTTGCTTGTGGATTGTTTGCATTCTTTGCGCGCGATCCGCCCGGCGACCTGCTGCGGCTGACGCAGACTTCTTCCCCCAGGAACTCGCACCGCCTCTTATATAGAGCGCAATCTCTGTTGGGCTCCAGGGCCGCACGGAGTAAAGTTGTGCCCATGCAGTTCAAGGTCGGGAGAGACCTGCTGTTTTCGCTTCAATAAAAAATACTCATGTCATTGCTCACATCGAACCGCTGGCTGCGCCGGTTGATCTGGACTGTTGTCGCCATCCTGCTGTTGTGGCTGGCCCTGTGGGCCGTGGTGCCGCCGATAGTCAGCAGCCAGTTGGAAAAACAGGCCTCGGCCAAGCTCGGGCGCGGCGTGCATGTGGGCAAGGTCGAGTTCTCGCCCTGGTCGCTCTCCCTGACCCTGCACGATCTGAGGATCGATAAAGCTCTCAAAAAAGTAGCTGATAACGCAGACCCCCAAAGCGCTGAAGCGCAAAAGCAGCTTGATGCAGCGGCTCAGCCGCAGTTCGAGGTCAAGCGCATCCACATCAATGCCAGCGCGCAGTCCATCTTCCGTCTGGCGCCGGTGCTGGATGTGGTGGAGGTCGATGCTCCCGTGGTGCGCCTTACCCAGTACTCGCTGGGCAAGCTCGATATTGACGATGTGATCGCCAAGCTCTCGGAGCCGGACAAGGAGCCCTCCAAGCCCGTGACTTTTGCGCTCTACAACATTGCGCTGCGCGATGGCCGCGTCGAGCTCAATGACGAGTCCGTGCAGCGCAAGCATGAGCTCAAGGATTTGCAGCTGAGCATTCCCTTCATCAGCAACATCGAGTCCAAGCGCGAGATCAAGGTGCTGCCGCATCTGGCTTTCGATCTCAACGGCAGCAAATTCGACACCTCGGGCGAGAGCACGCCTTTTGCGTCGGACCGCCAGACCGCCATGGTGCTCAAATGGGCTCACCTCGATCTCGCCCCCTATCTGGGCTATGTGCCGGCCAGCCTGCCCGTGCAGCTGCGCTCGGGCGTGCTGGATTCGGATTTGCAGATCAGCTTCGAGCAGGAAGAGCAGCCCGTGGTGCGCATCAGCGGCAAGCTGGATCTGTCCGGCGTGGAGCTCCAGGATCGTCAGAGCGCGCCGCTGCTGCGTTTTGAGTCGCTGCATGCCGAGCTCAAGAATGTCCAGCCCCTGCAGAACCAGATCGCGCTGGAGTCGGTGCGCTGGGTCAAGCCCGAAATCTATGCCAGCCGCAATGCGCAGGGCGTGATCAACTGGCTGGGCCTGAGCGCACCGGCAGCAGCTTCGGGCGAAGCCAAGGCGGAGCCTGAAGCCAAGGCCAGCGAGGGAGCCAAGCCGGTGACGCTCAAGCTGCAGCAGTTCGATCTCGATGGCGGCATCGTGCATTGGCAGGATGCGGGCACGGGCTCCGCTCCCGCAGCCCTGACCCTGGCGCCGCTGGCCGTGCAGCTCAAGAATGTGGCCTGGCCCATGAGCGAGCCTTTGAGCGTGACGGCCAGCGGCCAGCTGCATGCGGGCGAGCAGGCCAGGGAAGAGGGCGCGGCCAGGCTGTCGCTGGACGGCACGGCCACCGTCAAGGACGGCAAGCTCGATCTGAAGCTGGAGCAGCTGCCGTTGCAGTGGGCGCAGCCCTATATCGCGGCGCACTTCAAGCCCCAGCTCAGCGCCATGCTCAATACCGATGCCCAGCTGGCCTGGGGCGAGAGCGGTGTGGTGGCCCAGGTCAAAGAACTCACGGCCGACAAGCTGCAGCTGCAGGACCAGCAGGCCCCGGTCGCGGTCGAGCAGATCAAGCTCAGCGGCGCCCATGTCGATCTCGCTGCCCAGCAGGTGCAGGTGGAATCCGTGGCCGTGCAAAAGCCCCAGCTGACCGCGCTGCGTGACGCTCAAGGTCGCTGGATGTACGAGCGCTGGCTGCCTGCAGCCACCAAGACGGCCCAGGCCGGCAAGCGCGGCGAAGCGGCGGCCCAGGCCAAGCCCTGGTCCGTGAAGCTGGCGGCTCTGGCCGTGGACGGCGGTGGCGTTCAGTTCCGGGATGAAGCTCCGGTGCCAGGGGTGGAGGCGCGGCCGGTGCAGTTCGAGGTCAGCGCGCTGCGCGTGCGCCTGGGCGCTTTCGAGCCCATGGCCGCCAAGGCCGCGCCGACGCCGCTGGAGATCTCGGCCATGCTCGGCGCGGGGCGCCGGGTGCAGCCGGGCAGCCTGAACTTCCGCGGTCAGTTCGGTCTCACGCCGCTTGCGGCCCAGGGCCAGCTGCAGGCGCGTGCCGTGCCGCTGCATGCCTTCGAGCCGTATTTCGGCCACAAGCTCAATGTGGACCTGGTGCGGGCCGATGGCAACTTCAAGGGCCAGATCCACTATCTGGCCCATGCCAAGGGGCCGCAGCTCAGCGTGCAGGGCGATGCGGAACTGAATGAGCTGCGCATGCGCTCCGCCCTGGCGGCTCCGGTGCGCGAGGAAACCGAGAAGCCGAAGACGGCCGGGGGTGCGCTGAGCGCCGTGCTCAACGCTTCCACCGCCGACCGCGCCAAGGCCCTGGCGGCCAAGACGGGGCTGGGCCTGGGTGACGATCTGCTGTCCTGGCGGACCCTGGCCGTGCGCGGCCTGGATCTGAACCTGAGGCCCGCCCAGCCGCTGCGCGTGAGCGTGCGCGAGACGGCGCTTGCCGACTTCTTTGCCCGCGTCATCGTGCAGCGCAACGGCCGTATCAATCTGCAGGACATTCTGAAGACCGAGCTTTCCGAGCAATCGGTGGCCCAGAACGATCAGGCCAATGCGCAGGCCGCGGCGGGCAACAAGCCCGAGGCGCTCAAGGCCCCTGAGCCCGCCAAGCCCGAGGATGGGGGGCCGGCCCCCATCATCAAGGTCGGCCCCATCGTGCTGACCGGCGGCAAGGTGGAGTTTTCCGACTATTTCATCCAGCCCAATTACTCGGCCGACCTCAGCGAGCTGACGGGGCGGCTGAGCGCCTTCTCGTCCGAAGCGCCGCAGGGCGAGAGCGGGCCGCAGATGGCGGATCTGGAAATCAAGGGCCGGGCCCAGGGCACGGCGTCGCTGGAGATCGGCGGCAAGATCAACCCGTTGGCCAAGCCTCTGGCCCTGGATGTGCGTGCGCAGATGCGCGACCTGGAGCTGTCGCCGCTGACCCCGTACTCCATCAAGTACGCAGGCCATGGCATAGAGCGCGGCAAGCTGTCCATGGATGTGAACTACAAGGTCCAGCCCGACGGGCAGCTCACGGCCTCCAACAAGCTGGTGCTGCACCAACTGACTTTCGGTGAAGCCGTGCCGGGCGCGCCGGCCTCGCTGCCCGTGCGCCTGGCCGTGGCCTTGCTGGCGGACCGCAATGGCGTGATCGACCTGGACGTGCCCATCAGCGGCTCGCTCAACGACCCGCAGTTCCGCCTGGCGCCCATCATCTTCAAGGTCATAGGCAACATCATCATGAAGGCCGTGACCGCGCCGTTCGCGCTGCTGTCGGGCGCTTTCTCGGGCGGCGACGAGTCGGGCGCCGTGAACTTCGCGCCAGGCAGCGCCAAGCTCGACGCGAAGGCCAAGGAGCAGCTCAGCAAGATCGTCAAGTCGCTCAACGACCGTCCGGCGCTGAAGATGACGGTGGTGGGCGAGTCGCGCGAGGCCGAAGACAAGCAGGCCTGGAAGTCCGAGGAACTGGACCGCCTGCTGCTGGCCCAGAAGCGCCGCAATGCAATTCGCGAGGGCAAGACCGGCGAGGATGTGGGCGAGGTGACGGATGCCGAGCGGCCCGCTCTGCTCAAGGCCGTCTACGGCCGCGCCGACATCAAAAAACCCCGCAATATGATCGGCCTGGCCAAGGATCTGCCGCCCGAGCAGATGAAGGCCCTGCTGGTGGATAGCATTGCCGTGCCCGACGACGCCATGCGCGAGCTGGCCCTGGCGCGCGGTGTGGCGGTGCGCGACTATCTGTCCACGCAGAACCTGCCTCTGGAGCGTCTGTTCCTGGGTGCGCCCAAGGTCGATGCACAGGACAAGGACTGGTCGCCGCGCGCTCAGTTGAGCCTGTCCACGCAGTAGGTCTTAAGCTGCGAAATACCTTGCGATTTCGCATTTTTTGGCTTGCCTTCAAATAAAGGCGAAAATACCGGTTTGCCCAGGCGCTAAAGTGCCTGGGCTTGCGCTTGGAAAGTCTGCCCTCATGTGGGTGGCGCGGGCCTGCTGCGGTGTTGACCGCACGGGCTGCCAAGCATTTTCTGACCCCTACATGACATCTATTTCTCCTAGCAGCACCATGTCTGATGCATCTGAAGTGAACCCGGCCTCTGCCAAGAATTCTGAGCAACATCCGCTGGATGCATTGACGGGTGGTGCTTTTTCCGCCGAAACCTCGGGTGACCGCGCCGCGCGCATCCGTGACTGGCTGACCACTCAACCCACGGTTGAGCAACTCCAGGAAGTGCACAAGGAACTCAGCGGCCGCGACAAGAGCGCGGCCCGCGCCGTGCGCGAGCGCCTGGATGAAATCCGTCGCACCGAAAACCAGGAAAAGATTTCCGTCGAATGGGCCGAGAAAGCCCAGGCGCTGCTGGCCGCCGTGCCTTTCGATGCGGCCGCCGCCGCGGCTTGGCAGCGCGACGCGGCCAAGGCCGGCGCTGCGCTGTCGCGTGAGCCGCTGTCGCAGTTCAAGGCCCAGCTCGTCGAGCGCGTGAAGGCCGTGGAAGACCTGCAACATCGCACCCAGGTGCAGCGCGAAGTGGCGCTGCTGCTGGCCCAGCGCATCGAAGTGCTGTCCACCAAGTCCTGGAAGGATGCCAAGGCCGTGCTCGAAGCCCTGGGCGTCGATGTGGCCCGCTGGCAGGAGCAGGCAAAGGAGCTGACCGGCGACGCCAGCTGGAGCAGTGTGGACGGCCGTTTCCCTCCTCAGTTGGAAGCAGCTTCCGCACAGCTGGCGCTGGTTTGGGAGGCTTTCCAGTCTGCGCTGGCACAGACCGAGGCGGCCGCGGCCGACGAAGCTGCGCCTCTGCCCACCGTGCCCGTGTGGGCCGACGAAATCCGCGTGGCCCGTGGCCTGCCGCCCGAAGCCGCTCCCGTGGACGCGGCCAAGCCGGCCGCTGCCGCCCGCGCCGCAGCCGGTGGCCGCGGCAAGCCGACGCCCGAGCAGCTGGAAGCCGCCAAGGCCGGTATGGGCCAGGCACTGCAGGCGCTCAAGGATGAAACCGCTGCGGGTAACAGCAAGGCCGGCTCCGACGCCGTGCAAGCCATGCGTGCGGCCATCAAGAGCCATGGCCGCTTTGTGGACGAGGCACTGGTGAACGAGGTGCACGCAGCCCTGGTGGCGGCTGGCGAAGCCGATGGCTGGCAGCGCCTGAACGCCGACAAGCTGCGTGAAGAGCTGGTGGCCAAGGCCGAGGCCTTGCTCAACCGCCCCGAGGGGCAGACTCTGGGCGGCCGCAAGATCCAGGAAACCCTGCGCAATCTGCGCGAGCAGTGGAAGCAGGCCGACCAGGGCGCCGTGGCCAATCATGCGCTGTGGAAGAAGTTCGACGAGGCCTGCAACGCCGCCTACAAGGTGGTGGAGTCCTGGCACGACAAGATCCGCCAGGACAGCACGCAGGCCAAGGCCCAGCGTCTGGAGCTGATCGAGGAAATCAAGGCCTGGGCCGCGGAGCACTCTGCGAGCCAGGACTGGAAGAACATGCTGCGCGCGCTGCGCCAGTTCGGCGAGCGCTGGCGCGAAAGCGGCCACATCGGCGAGAAGCTGTTTGCCGAGTTGCAGCCGCTGTTCAAGCAGGCCATGGCCGCCGCCGAGGCACCGCTGCAGGCCGCGCAGAAAGCCAGCCTTGAGCGCCGCCATGCAATGATCGACGAAGCCGTGGCCTTGGGGGCTGCAGCCAGCCTGCGCATCGATGCCGTCAAGGCACTGCAGCAACGCTGGCAGGCCGAGGCGCAGGGCGTGCCGCTGGATCGCAAGCATGAGCAAAAGCTCTGGGACGCTTTCCGCAAGCCGCTGGACGAGGCTTTCAACCGCAAGAGCGTGGAGCGTGGCTCGCGCGCCCCGGCGGCGGAGCTGTCCGAGCATGACCGCCGCGTGCTCGAAGCCTCCAAGGCCGTAGAAGCCGCCAACGCCAGCGGTGATGCGCAGGCGATCCGCACGGCTCTGGCCGAGCTGGAAGCCGCGATCAAGGCCCAACCCGTTACCCGCTCCGAAGAAGCTCAGGCCGAGCTGGTGCCTGAGGCGGCCGAAGCGGCTGCCAAGCCTGCACGTCCCGTGGTGGCCGTGCGCGGCGACGACCGTCCCGGCATGAAGAAGGAAGCTGCGCCTGCAGCGGCCCGTCCCGGGGAGCGCAAGGATCGCGGCCGTGATGCTGGTCGTGGCGAGCGCGGCGGCCGTGATGGCCGTGACATGGGGCGTGCTTACCGCGAAGAGCGCGGCCCGCGTCTGGCGGACCCCGCTTTCCGCGCCCAGCGCGATGCGGTCGAGCATGCGCAGGAAGCCTTGCGCAAACTGGCGGCCCAGGCCCATGGCGAAGCGCTGACCCAACTGCTGAGCGCCTGGCAGGCACGCGATGCCGAGCAACTGCCTTCGGCCCAGCAACTGGGCGGCAAGGTGACGGCTCCGGTGCGTACCTCCTGGTCCAGCGCGATTGCCGCTGCGCCCAAGGGCGATGCGGCCGAAGCTTTGCTGCGTCTCGAAATGGCCGCCGACGTGCACACGCCGGCCGACCAGCTCGCGGCCCGCCGCGCCCTGCAGCTGCAGATGCTGACGCGCCGCAACGATCCTTCGCCCCAGCAGACCTGGGGCCAGGACGTGGCCACGGTGCTGGCCAGCGGCAGCGACGAGGCCTCGGCCCGACGCCTGCAGTCTGCGCTCAAGCAACTGCTGCGCAAGTAAATCGCAAGATCCGGTCGCCTCAGGCGGCCGGGAATGCAAAAGGGAGCCTGGGCTCCCTTTTTTTGTCTTTGTCAATGGCTGGTCGCTTGCACTGGCAAAGCAAAAAAGGCTGTTGCTTGCGCAACAGCCTTTTGCATTTGGTGCCCAGGAGAGGACTCGAACCTCCACGGAGTTACCCGCTAGTACCTGAAACTAGTGCGTCTACCAATTCCGCCACCTGGGCATTTCAGAGTATGTGCAAATTATATAGCGGCATTCGCTGGCTGAATCTGAAGTTGCGCTAATTTTTATGCAAAAAAATTGGCGAACGCACAAACGAAGAAGCCGCTGCATTTGCATGCAACGGCTTGTCGTGTTTGGTGCCCAGGAGAGGACTCGAACCTCCACGGAGTTACCCGCTAGTACCTGAAACTAGTGCGTCTACCAATTCCGCCACCTGGGCTTTCAGGGAATCTTCGAATTATACTGCAATTTCTTGCAGTCAAATCCGAATTTTCAATTTTTTCTGAGATGTTGACCGGCTTCAAAAACACTCCAGATGTAAGAATGTTTTCTCAGTTCGCCTAAACCCTGTCGGGTTGTCGTTAAACTTGGTGCCCAAGAGAGGACTCGAACCTCCACGGAGTTACCCGCTAGTACCTGAAACTAGTGCGTCTACCAATTCCGCCACCTGGGCATCTCAGGAAAGACATAGATTGTATATCAAGAAAATGAACCCTCGCGCAAAAGTTGCCGACATGAATGAAGAAATTTTGGGCACTGTGCAGGGCCACCGCGATGGACACGGCTTTGTGATCCGTGATGACGGTGAGCGTGACATCTACCTTCCCCCCAATGAAATGCGCGCCGTGCTGCACAAGGACCGAGTCCAGGTGCGCGTTGCCCGCTATGACTACCGCGGCCGCCCCGAGGGGCGGGTGGTCGAGATCGTGGAGCGGCCGGATCAGCCCATCATCGGCCGCTTTCTGCAGGAAAGCGGCGTGTGGCTGGTGGCTCCCGAAGACAAGCGTTATGGCCAGGACATCCTGATTCCGGCGAATGCCACGGGCACGGCCAAGCCGGGCCAGGTGGTGGTGGTGGAACTTACGGAAGAACCTGCGCTGTTCGGCCAGCCCGTGGGCCGCATCACCGAGGTGCTGGGCGAGGTGGACGACCCGGGCATGGAAATCGAGATCGCAGTGCGCAAATATGGCGTGCCGCATATCTTCTCGGATGCCTGTCTGGAGCAGGCCAAGGCCTTGCCCGAGAAGGTGCGCGCCGCGGATTACAAACAGCGCATCGATCTGACCGATGTTCCCCTGGTCACCATCGACGGCGAAGATGCGCGCGACTTTGACGATGCCGTGTATTGCGAGCCCGCCAAGGTCGGTCGCAGCAAGGGCTGGCGTCTGCTGGTGGCGATTGCCGACGTGAGCCACTATGTGACCACGGGCAGCGCCATCGACGTGGATGCCTATGAGCGTGCGACCAGCGTCTATTTCCCGCGCCGCGTGATCCCCATGCTGCCCGAAAAGCTCAGCAACGGCCTGTGCTCGCTCAATCCCGAGGTGGACAGGCTGTGCATGGTCTGCGACATGCTGATCACGGCCAAGGGTGAGATCCACGCTTACCAGTTCTACCCGGCCGTGATGCACAGCCATGCGCGCTTCACCTATACCGAAGTGGCGGCGATTCTGGCCAATACGCGCGGCCCGGAAGCGGCCAAGCGCGAGCAGCGGGTCAAGGATCTGCTGAATCTGCACGGTGTCTATCAGGCCTTGCTCAAGGCGCGCGAAGAGCGCGGTGCGGTGGACTTTGAAACCACCGAAACCCAGATCGTCTGCGACGACAACGGTCGCATCGAGAAGATCGTGCCGCGCACCCGCAACGAGGCGCACAAGCTGATCGAGGAAGCCATGCTGGCGGCCAATGTCTGCAGCGCCGATTTCATCGAGCAAAGCGGCCAGCTGGGGCTGTTCCGTGTGCACGACAAGCCCTCGCTGGAAAAGCAGGAGATTCTGCGCAACTACCTCAAGGCCATGGGCGTGGGCATGGGGGTCAGCGAGAACCCCAGCACGCGCGAGTTCCAGCAGATTGCCGCGGCCACCAAGGAGCGGCCCGATGCGCAGCAGATCCACACCATGCTGCTGCGCTCCATGATGCAGGCGTTCTACACGCCGGAGAACTCGGGCCACTTCGGCCTGGCGTTCGAGGCCTATACCCATTTCACCAGCCCCATCCGCCGCTATCCGGACCTGCTGGTGCACCGCGTCATCAAGGCCGAGCTCGGCGGCACACATTACAAGCTGCCGGCCCTGCCCACGCCCGGCGAGGCCGCGGCCAAGCTGTCCAAGCGCCTGGCTTCGCGCGTGGTCGAGCCCAGCCAGAAGCCGCGCAAGCGCGGCGCGGCCAAGGAATTCCAGGCCTGGGAGGCCGCGGGCCTGCACTGCAGTGCCAACGAGCGCCGCGCCGACGAGGCCAGCCGCGATGTCGAAGCCTGGCTCAAGTGCAAATACATGCGCGAGCATCTGGGCGAAGAGTTTGCCGGCACGGTGTCCGCTGTGACCACTTTCGGCATTTTCGTGACCCTGGACGCCATGTATGTGGAAGGTCTGGTGCACATCACCGAACTCGGCGGCGACTACTTCCGCTTCGACGAGGCGCGCCAGGAGCTGCGCGGCGAACGCTCCGGCATTCGCTACGGCATTGGCACGCGGTTGCGGGTGCAGGTCAGTCGTGTGGACCTGGACGGGCGCCGCATCGATTTCCGCCTGGTGCGCGATGGCGAAGACGGCCTGCTGCCGCCTGCCCGCAGCGGTCGCTCGGGTGGCAAGGATGATGCGCGCGGCCGCCGCGATGGCCGGGAGACGCGCGACGAGCGTGGCGATACCGGTTCCACCGACAAATGGAGCCGCCGCGATGCCAAGGCCAACCGCGGTCAGCGCAATGCTGCGGCCGCCTCGCCGGAATCCGGCGGCGCCAAGCAGGGGCGCAAGGCCTCGAAAAAGGCCATGCTCAAGGGCGTGAACCTGGGGGCGTTGGAGGCCGAATATGCGCAGCAGCGTGCCGTGCCCAAGGTAGAGCCTGTGTCGGTGGTCAAGAACGAGCCAGCGCCAGAGGTGGTGGTGCCCGCAGCTCGGCAGCGCAAGTCGGCAGGCAAAAACCAGGTGGCGGCCTTGCTGAAGCCCGAGCCGGCTGCGCCCACCGCCAAGCCGGCCAGGCGCGCCAAGGCCGCGCCGGCTGCCAAGACCGGCAAGCGCAAAGCGGCACGCTGAGCGTCGACCCGCTGCGGGCTCAATGAATAAGGCCTTGCCGGTTGCCGGCAAGGCCTTTGTTCTTGGTGCTACTGCCCGAGTTGCATGGCCAGGGCGCTGGCGCTGAACGGGCGCTCGGCGGGCCATTGCTGCGCAAGCAGCCCATGCCTGAAAGCGGCTTGAACACTTGCCTGCTCGGCTGTAAGCCCCTGTGCCCATAGTGCACCTATCAGGCCGGCCAGCACATCGCCGGTGCCGCCCGTGGCCAGGCGCGCATTGCCGCTGGAGTTGATCCAGAGCTGCGACTGAGGGTTGGCGATCACGGTGCCCGAGCCCTTGAGCAGGGCCGTGCAGCGGAATTTCTGCGCGAGCTCCAGGCAGGCCTGCAGGCGCTGGGACTGGATCTGTGCGGCGCTGGTCTGCAGCAGGCGCGCGGCCTCCAGGGGGTGGGGCGTCAAGACCGTGGCTTGCTGGCGCGTGGAGCGCGCGGCCAGCTCCCGTGCCAGGGCGGGATCGGCGGCCACGGCGTTGAGGCCATCGGCGTCCAGCACCAGTCTCGGTGCCTGGGTCAGCAGCTGCGGCAGCCAGTCTGCGACGGCCAGGCCGCCGCCGCAGCCGCAGACCACGGTGGCGCTGCTCCAGTCCTGTGCCGAGGGTTGGCGCAGCATGATTTCCGGCCAGGGGGAGATGGACTGCGGGCCGCTTAGCTGCGCATCGAGCAGGGCCAGCATGACCCGGCCCGCACCTGCATGCAGGGCCGCCAGCGCCGCCAGCCAGGCCGCGCCGGTCATGGAGAGGCCGCGCCGGCTCAGTCCTTCGCCGCCCAGCACGGCGACGTCGCCGAAGCTGCCTTTGTGGCTGGCATGCGGGCGTGGCGCGGCCTGGTTGCCGGTGCTTAGATAGGCCACGGGCTTGGGGAGCGATGCGTGGGCCTTGCCGTCGGCCAGGCCGCAGCCCAGGTCGTCCCACCATATCTGTCCGCAGGCGTCGCGGCCCTGGCCGGTGAACAGGCCGGGCTGCAAGGTCAGCAAGGCGATGGTGTGGCGCGGGCCGGCCGGGGCAGCAATCTGCGGGCTCAATGCCTGAGGGTACTGGCCGGTATCGGCGTCTAGGCCCGAGGCGATATCGATGCAAAGCACGGTGCACAGGCATTGGCGTGTCTGCTCCAGCAGCCGCGGCAGGCGGCGATCCGCAGCACTGGCTTTGCCTGCCTTCAGGCCTATGCCCAGCAGCGCATCGATGCACAGGTCTTGCGGGCCAAGATCCTCGGGGCAGGCGTCCACCCATTGCACGCCGGCCTGCCTGGCCCTGTGCCAGGAAGTCTGTGCATCGGCGGGCAGTTTTTCGGGTTCGCGCACCTCACTGACCAGAATGCGGGTGTGCGGCAGCCTGGCCTTGAGCTGGGCTGCGGCCTCGAATCCGTCGCCCCCATTGTTGCCGGGGCCGCAGGCAATCCAGATGCAGCGCGCATGCGGGGCCAGGGCCATGACCAGCCTGGCCGTGGCAAGGCCGGCCCGCTCCATCAGGGTGTGGGTTGGAAGGAGGCGCGCGCAGTCCTGCTCGATGCGGCGCGTAGCCTGGGTGTCAAAGAGCGGCCAGCCGGAAGCCGCGGCCAGCGTTGCAGGGAGAGCTTCGGAGGGGGAAATGCGCAGCATGAACCGAGCATAGCGGCAGGCTGCGCGTTCGCGAAATCTTGAAAGATTTCGCCCGCAAGCGCTGATTCGACAAGCGCTGTCAGCTATGAAAAATTCACTCGCGATTCAGTACGGCTTCGATGCGGGCGCTGATGTTCAGTACCTCGTCGTCGTGCAGGGCCGCATGCCAGACCATCAGCCCCATAGGCAGTTCGCCGGGCGCATGGCAGGGCAGGGACAGGGCGCAGCCGTCCAGCATATTGACCACGCTGGTATTGCGCAGCAGCAGGCCGTTGACGCGGAAGAACTCGGCGTCGCGCTGGGCGTCGGCATCGGGGTGGATGCCGTCAGCGGGCGCCACGGAGTCGATCGTGGGGGCCGTGATCGGCGTGGTCGGCGAGAGCAGGGCGTCATAGGGTGCGAGCAAGGCCTGCATTTTCTCTATCCAGGCCTTGCGGGCGGCCAGCAGGTCCAGATAGTCCGCGGCGCTCATGGCGGCGCCGCGCTCTATGCGCGAGCGCACACGCGGGTCGTACAGTGCGGCTTTCTCGGGGTCCTGTAGATAGCGGCGGTGCCAGGCATGGCTTTCGGCGGGCGAGAAGCCGCCAATGGCATTGATCCGGTTGAGCTCCAGCAGCTCGGGCAGGTCTATCCAGTCAATGCGGGCGCCGGCGGCTTGCAGCTGCTCGAGGCTGCGCTCGAAGGCGGTCTTGACGGCGGGCTCGATCTGCTCAAAAAAGATCTGCCGCGGCACGGCCAGGCGCCATTGCTGCAGGCCGCGCTCATCATGGGCGACTTTTCGCTCGGCCAGAATTTCATGCAGCAAAATAGCGTCGCGCACGCTGCGCGTCAGCGCGCAGGCGGTGTCTAGCGTGGGCGACAGCGGCACGCTGCCGGTGGTGGGAACCAGCCGGGCCGTGCTCTTGAAGCCCACCAGTCCGTTGAGCGCGGCCGGGATGCGGATGGAGCCGCCGGTATCCGAGCCCAGCGCGGCCCAGGCCGCGCCGCTGGCCACGGACACGGCGGCGCCCGAGGAAGAGCCGCCCGGGATGCGCGCCGGGCGCGTCGGTGCGAGCTGAGGATTGGCGGGATGGCGGGCGTCCAGAGCGGCCGGCGTGCCGAAGTGCGGGTTCACGCCCACGCCCGAAAAGGCAAACTCCACCATATGGGTGCGGCCTATGATGGCGGCGCCGGCGGCGCGCAGGCGCTTCACGGCGACGGCATCCGTCTGAGCCATGGGGGCATCCTGCAGCAGCAGCGAGCTCGCGCTGCTGCGCGAGCCTTCCATGTCGAACAGGTCTTTGACGGTGATGGCCAGGCCGGCCAGCGGCGCCGTCTTGGGTGTTTCGGCCGCGGCCCAGCGCGCGCTGTCGAAAAAAGTCTGGCTGAAGACGTTGGCGCACAAGGGGCTTTGCGCTGCGGCAATGTTCATCTGCATCAGTGCGGAGGCGCTGGTGCGGCCCTCGCGAATCTCTTGTGCGGCGCGGCTGAGGTCGTGTTGCATGGCAATGTGCTAAAATTTTGCGGCTTTGCTAAGGGTTAGCCCGCGAGGGAAGACCTGATAAGTACTGGAAGTGGTTGATGCGGCGGCGCTTTTGGGGCTGCGGCAGCGCTTTCAGGCGAGCGAAGCAAATAGCAAACCGGCCTATTCAAGGTGTTGCTGCCAGAGCTGGCGGCAATCGTTGGGCCGGATTTTAGACCCAACCTTTGAGGTAATTCACATGGCAGTAACAATGCGTGAGATGCTGGAAGCAGGCGTCCACTTCGGTCACCAAACCCGCTTCTGGAACCCCAAGATGTCTCAGTTCATCTTCGGTTCGCGTAACAAGATTCACATCATCAACCTGGAAAAGTCGCTGCCGATGTTCCAGGACGCCCAGAAGTTCGCCAAGCAGCTGACTGCTAACGGCGGCACCGTGCTGATGGTGGGTACCAAGCGCCAAGCGCGCGAACTGGTGGCCGAGCAAGCTCAGCGCGCCGGCGTGCCTTATGTCGACCAGCGCTGGCTGGGCGGCATGCTGACCAACTTCAAGACCGTCAAGACCTCCATCAAGCGTCTGAAGGACATGAAGGCTCAGCAGGAAGCCGGTCTGGAATCCATGTCCAAGAAGGAACAGCTGATGTTCGTTCGCGAACTGGAAAAGCTGGAGAAGGACATCGGCGGCATTCAGGACATGAACGGCCTGCCCGACGCCATCTTCGTGATCGACGTGGGCTTCCACAAGATCGCCGTGGCCGAAGCCAAGAAGCTGGGCATCCCCCTGATCGGCGTGGTTGACACCAACCACAACCCCGAAGGCATCGACTACGTGATTCCTGGTAACGACGACTCCGCCAAGGCCGTGCAACTGTACGCTCAAGGCATTGCCGACGCCATCCTGGAAGGCCGCGAAGCCCGTCTGAACGACGTGGTCAAGGCTGCAGCCGGCGAAAACGGCGACGAGTTCGTGGAAGTGGAAGAATCCGCTTCCTAAGCGAAGTCCGGCTGCGCGACCGCATCGCGAGAAAAAGCGGGGCTCTGAGTAGCCCCGTTTTTTTAGCCGAAATCCTGTAACGAATCGAACTGATACTGGAGAAATACGATGGCAATTACTGCAAGCATGGTCGCCGAACTGCGCGCCAAGACCGACGCCCCCATGATGGAATGCAAGAAGGCTCTGACCGAAGCCGACGGCGATATGGCCAAGGCTGAAGAGCTGCTGCGCGTCAAGCTGGGCACCAAGGCCGGCAAGGCTGCTTCCCGCGTGACGGCCGAAGGCGTCGTGGCTGCTTTCATCGAAGGCGGCAAGGGCGGCATGATCGAAGTCAACAGCGAAACCGACTTCGTGTCCAAGAACGACAGCTTCCTGGCCATGGCCAACGCCGCTGCCAAGCTGGTGGCCGAGCACAACCCCGCTGACATCGACGCCCTGGGCGCTCTGGCTTACGAGCAAGACGGCTACGGCCCCACTCTGGAAGACGTGCGCAAGGGCCTGATCGGCAAGATCGGCGAAAACATGTCCTTCCGCCGCTTCAAGGCTTTCAACGGCACCGGCCTGGCTGCCTATGTGCACGGCACCCGCATTGGCGTGGTGGTCGAGTTCGACGGCGACGCAGCTGCCGCCAAGGACGTGGCCATGCATGTGGCCGCCATGAAGCCCGTGGCCCTGACTTCCGCCGACGTGCCTGCCGATCTGATCGCCAAGGAACGTGCCGTGGCCGAAGGCAAGGCTGCCGAATCCGGCAAGCCCGCCGACATCGTCGCCAAGATGGTCGAAGGCTCGGTGCAGAAGTACCTGAAGGAAGTCTCCCTGGCCGACCAGGTCTTCGTGAAGGCTGCCGACGGCAAGCAGACCGTGGCCCAGATGCTCAAGGCCGCCAACACCAATGTGAAGGCATTCACCATGTACGTGGTGGGTGAAGGCATTGAGAAGAAGACCGACGACTTCGCCGCCGAAGTGGCTGCCCAGGTGGCAGCAGCCAAGGCTGGTGCTTAAACCTAAGCCTTAGCAACAATCGCGGCCTGGAGCCGCGATTGATTTATTCCCCTCCCGTTTTTCACTCTCACCTCAACTTCCATCGGAGAAACACCATGTCCAACGCCATTCCTGCCCACAAGCGCATCTTGCTCAAGCTGTCGGGCGAGGCGTTAATGGGGGATGACCAGTTTGGCATCAACCGCGCAACCATAGAGCGCATGGTGGCCGAGATCGTGGAAGTGACCAAGGTTGGCGTGCAGGTTGCCGTGGTCATCGGCGGCGGCAATATCTTCCGCGGCGTGGCCGGCGGCTCCGTGGGCATGGATCGTGCCACGGCCGACTATATGGGCATGCTGGCCACGGTGATGAATGCGCTGGCCCTGGCCGATGCCATGGACAAGCAGGGCCTGACGGCCCGCGTGATGTCGGCCATCGCCATCGAGCAGGTGGTCGAGCCCTATGTGCGCCCCAAGGCCCTGCAATACCTCGAAGAGGGCAAGGTGGTGGTGTTTGCTGCCGGTACCGGCAATCCCTTCTTCACCACCGATACCGCTGCCGCGCTGCGCGGCGCCGAAATCGGTGCCGAGGTCGTGCTCAAGGCCACCAAGGTGGATGGCGTGTACACGGCCGACCCGGTCAAGGATCCCTCGGCCACGCGCTATGACAAGCTGGCTTTCGACGAGGCCATCTCGCGCAACCTGGGCATCATGGATGCCACGGCTTTTGCGCTGTGCCGCGACCAGAAGCTGCCGATCCGCGTGTTCTCCATCGTCAAGCCCGGCGCACTCAAGCGTGTGGTGATGGGCGAGGATGAGGGCACTCTGGTGTACGCTTGAGGGTTTCACGCTCTTTGTAGAGTCCCTCCAAGGAAGAAGAACATGACGATCGCTGAAATCAAGAAGAACACCGAAACCAAGATGGGTCAATCCATCGAGGCTCTGAAGAACAACCTCTCCCGCGTGCGTACCGGTCGTGCCAATCCGGCGCTGCTGGATGCGATCCATGTGGAGTACTACGGCTCCATGGTGCCTCTGTCCCAGGTGGCCAATGTGTCCCTGCTGGATGCCCGCACCATCAGCGTGCAGCCCTGGGAAAAGAACATGGCTGCCAAGGTGGAAAAGGCCATCCGCGAGAGCGATCTGGGCCTGAATCCCGCCGCCATGGGCGATCTGATCCGCGTGCCCATGCCTCCCATGAGCGAAGAGCGCCGCAAGGAAATGACCAAGCTGGCGCGCAACGAAGGCGAGAACTCCAAGATTGCCATCCGCAATCTGCGCCGCGATGCCAACGAAGGCGTGAAGAAGCTGGTCAAGGACAAGGAGGCTTCCGAGGACGATCAAAAGCGTTCCGAAGCCGAGATCCAGAAGATCACCGACAAGCACATTGCCGAGGTCGACACGCTGGTGGCTGCCAAAGAGCAGGACATCATGGCAGTCTGAGGCTGCTTGCCAAAGGACTTGCACTTTTGACATCCCCAAAAAACGGCGCGGTTCCGCGCCATATCGCCGTCATCATGGATGGCAACGGACGGTGGGCCAAACGCCGTCTGCTTCCGCGCCTGGCCGGTCATAAGCAGGGCGTGGAGTCCCTGCGCCGCTGCGCGCGCGCCTGCGTGGAGCGCGGCGTGCAGGTGCTCACGGTGTTTGCCTTCTCTTCCGAGAACTGGAATCGCCCACAGGAAGAGGTCTCAGGCCTCATGAGCCTGCTGGCAACGGCCCTGGCCAAAGAGGTCAAGCAGCTGAGTCGCGATGGCGTGCGCCTGTACTTTGTCGGCGATCGCCAGGGCTTGAGCGAAAAAGTGCGCGAAGGCCTGGTCGAGGCCGAGCGCATCACCGCCCACAACACGCGTCTGGTCCTCAATGTGTGCTTCAACTACGGTGGGCGCTGGGATATTGCCCAGGCGGCGCAGAAGCTGGTGGCTCAGGGTCAGGCCCTGACGCCCGAGAACCTGGACCGGGCCATGGCGCTGGCCCATGTGCCGGACCCGGATCTGATGATCCGCACCGGCGGCGAGACCCGCATCAGCAATTTCCTGCTCTGGCAGGCTGCATACACCGAGCTGTTTTTCAGCGATAGTCTGTGGCCGGACTTCGACGAGGCCGCGCTGGACGAGGCCATTGCCGTGTTCGGCGGCCGGGAGCGGCGCTTCGGCCAGACTTCGGAACAGATTCAAACGCCGTCTACCCTGACTTCGACGGTCTAACCACAAGAGGTGCCATGCTCAAGCAGCGCGTCATTACCGCCTTGATATTGCTGGCCATTCTGTTGCCGGCGTTGTTCTATCCGGCCAGTAGCGTGCCGTTTGCCGCGCTGATGCTGATGTTCATGGCCGCTGGCGCCTGGGAATGGGCGCGGCTCAATGGCTTTGGCCAGGTCGGAGCCCTGGCATTGGGCGCCGTCTGTACCGCGCTTTGTGCTGGCTCTTGGTGGGCCGGCTGGCTGGAGCAGTCCCTGTCCACGGTCTGGATCGCTGCGGGCGGCCTCTGGGTGCTGGGTGGCGTGCTGCTGCTGCGTGCCGGCGTCGCGGGCTGGCCGCATATCCCTGCGGCCCTGCGTCTGGTGGGCGGCGTGCTGGCGCTCTGGCTGGCCTGGATGGCCGTGGTCAAGGCGCGTAATATCGGCATCAACTTCCTGCTGTCGGTGCTGGTGCTGGTCTGGGTGGCCGATGTCTTTGCCTATTTCGCGGGCCGCACTTTCGGCCTCAAATTCACCAAGAACAAATTGGCGCCTTCCATCAGCCCCGGCAAGAGCTGGGAAGGTGTGTGGGGTGGCATGCTGGGCGTGATCGCGCTGGCCCTGGCCTGGAGCTGGGCCGATCGCCATTACGCTGCGGCTGTGCCCAGTTTCTATTCGGTGCTGCAGTCGCAGGGAACCTGGTTCCTGCTGCTGGCTGTGGTGTTTATGGCTGCGATGAGCGTGGTGGGCGACCTGGTCGAGTCCCTGATCAAGCGCAGCGTTGGTGTCAAGGACAGCAGCGGCTTGCTGCCCGGCCATGGTGGTGTTCTGGATCGCATCGATGCCCTCCTGCCCACGCTGCCGTTGGCGATGATGCTCTCCTCCTTTGTACATCCATGAAGCAGAAAATCACGGTTCTGGGTTCTACCGGTTCGATAGGAACCAATACCCTGGATGTGGTGGCTCGCCACCCTGAGCAGTACGAGATCTTTGCGCTGAGCGCGGCCACCCAGGTGGATCTGATGCTCCAGCAATGCGCGCGGTTCAAGCCCCGTTTTGCCGTGATGGCCAGTGGTCCCCATGCGCAGCAACTGGCCGAGAAGCTGAAGCAAAACGGTCTTCAAACCGAAGTTCTGCAGGCGCCGGATGCTCTTGAAGCGATAGCTTCCCACCCCGACGTGGATGCGGTCATGGGCGCGATCGTGGGTGCTGCGGGTCTGGCGCCATGCCTGGCCGCGGCCAGGGCGGGCAAGCGTCTGCTGCTGGCCAACAAGGAAGCCCTGGTCGTTGGCGGGGCGCTGTTCATGGACACCGTCAAGCGCCATGGCGCGACCCTGCTGCCCATAGACAGCGAGCACTCGGCCATCTTCCAGTGCCTGCCCGAAGATCGCGGCAGTTGGGCCTCGCGCGTGGATTCCCTGCTGCTGACCGCGTCCGGCGGTCCGTTCCGTCAGCGCGACCCGGCGACACTGTCCGAAATCACGCCGGAGCAGGCCTGCGCCCACCCCAATTTCTCCATGGGGCGCAAGATCTCGGTGGATTCCGCCACCATGATGAACAAGGCCCTGGAGGTGATCGAGGCGCGCTGGCTGTTCGACATGGCTCCCGAGAAGATCAAGGTGGTCATCCATCCTCAGCAGATCGTGCACTCCATGGTGCAGTTCAAGGACTCTTCCGTGCTGGCTCAGCTGGGAACGCCCGATATGCGCGTGCCCATTGCCTGCGGCCTGGCCTGGCCCGAGCGCATAGCGAGCGGGGCGCCGCTGCTGGACTTTGCCAAGCTGGCGGCGCTGACGTTTGAAGAGGCCGATGCCCGTCGCTTCCCCGGTCTGCATCTGTCCTGGCAGGCGCTGCGTGCGCCCGAGGGTACGACCACGGTGCTCAATGCCGCGAACGAAATCGCCGTGGCGGCTTTTCTGGAGCGCAGCCTGTCGTTCGACCGTATCCATGCGGTGAACCTGCAGACCCTGGAGTCGGTGCAACCCGGGGCGATCTCCAGTCTCGAAGATCTGATAGCGCTCGATGCCCGGGCGCGCGCGCAGGCGCAAACCATTGCGCGGCAGTGGACGCGCTGAGCCGCGGCGCTTGACGGGGCGGTTGAACTTGCTGCCGTCCGGGCACTCCAACCGCTGATGGAGATAAAGGAGTTTCTGTGTTGCTGACGGTCGTGTCTTTCATCGTGGCGCTCGGTATCCTGATTGCGGTGCATGAGTGGGGGCACTATCGCGTGGCCGTGGCTTGCGGCGTCAAGGTGCTGCGCTATTCCATAGGCTTCGGCAAGCCGCTGCTGCGCTGGACCAGTCGCAAATCCGGTACCGAGTACGTGATTGCCGCGCTGCCTTTGGGCGGCTATGTGCGCATGCTCGACGAGCGCGAGGGGGAGGTGAAGCCGGAGGAAAAGCATCTGGCTTTCAACAACCAGCCGCTGCGTTCGCGCGCCGCCATTGTGGCCGCTGGCCCGATCGCCAATCTGGTGCTGGCCGTGGTTCTGCTGACGGTGGTGAACTGGATGGGACAGAGCGAGCCCGCAGCGCGGCTGGCCGAGCCTCCTGCAGGCACGGTGCTGCAGGTCGCGGGTGCGCGCAGCGGCGACTGGGTGCAGCGCATCGCGGTGGCGGGCAAGGATTGGGAGCCCGTGAGTGCCCTGGGTGATCTGCGCTGGGCGCTGACCACGGCCGCGATCGAGGGTGCGCCGCTGCAGCTCGAGGTATCGGCCAAGCCCGGAGCGACGCCCCGGGTGCTGCAGCTGGATCTGTCGGCGCTCAAGCAAAAAGAGCCCGATGCGGCCTTCTTCGAGCAGGTGGGTTTGATCGGGCCCTGGACCAGTCCGGTGCTGGATGAGGTGGTCGCCGGTGGTCCGGCCGATAAGGCGGGCTTGCGCCAGGGCGATCTGGTGCTCAGCGTCGATGGGCGAGCTGCGCTGGATGGCGGGCAGCTGCGCGCCGCCATTCGCCAGTCCGGGGCATCGGGTCATGCGGCCGCGCAGACCTGGGTGGTTCAGCGCGAGGGCCAGCGTCTCAGCCTGCAGGTGCAGCCGGAAATCGTGGCCGGCAAGCACGGTCAGGCAGCCATTGCCCGTGTGAATGCATTCATCGGTGGCCCGCCCGAGATGGTGGAGGTGCGCCGCGGCCCCTGGGATGGGTTCCAGGCCGGGTTGGCAAAGACCTGGGAGCTGTCCTCCATGACGCTGCGCATGATGGGGCGCATGCTGATCGGCGAGGCGTCGCTCAAGAACATCAGCGGCCCGCTGACGATCGCGGATTACGCAGGCAAGTCCGCCAGCATGGGCTTGGTACAGTATTTATCGTTTCTTGCACTCATCAGCATCAGTCTGGGAGTGCTCAACCTGCTACCATTGCCGGTTCTGGATGGTGGGTACCTGATGTATTATCTTTGGGAAGGCGTTACGGGGCGGAATGTCTCGGATGTCTGGGCCGAGAGGCTGCAGCGCGCAGGCGTGGCGGTCATACTGCTGATGATGTCAGTCGCCTTTTTCAACGATATCAACCGGCTCTGGGGCTGATTTTTTACCGTTTTCGGTAAGCCGCACTCGCGGCAGATTCCACTCATGAAAAAACATTTCACTCGCTTCGGCATGCGCTCTGCTACTGCCTTAGCTGCTATGGTTTTGGCTGCGCAGGCAGCATGGGCGCTGGAACCCTTCAAGGTCCAGGACATCCGTATTGAGGGTCTGCAGCGCGTGGAGCCGGGCACCGTCTTTGC
>JAFAIY010000446.1 GCA_019236485.1 Comamonas sp.
CAGATGATTGCGACCATGCAGAAGAAGTGGATGCGCCTGGCCATCTCATAGCCGCCAAGAAGTTCGCGCAGCAGCGGAAACTGGACCGACTTCCAGATGACGAGGCCGCTGAGCACCTGCAGCACGAGGTCCGCGATCACAAACAGATAGGCCGCGCGCTGCACCTGGTTGTAGTGGCCCAGGTCCGCATGCGATAGCCGCGCCCTCAGTGCAAGCCAGGCATCGCGGAGCACGCCACGCAGGCTCACGGGCAGCATGCGGTGTGCAAATCTGCCGGTCGCGATATTGAGAAGCAGGTAGGCGAGTCCGTTGAGTACGAACAGCCACATGCCGGCAAAATGCCATTGCAGCGCACCGGCAAGCCAGCCGCCCAAGGTGATGCCAGACGGAAATACGAAGTCAAAAATGGGCGAAGCGTCGTAGATGCGCCAGCCGCTCATCACCATCACCAATACGGCCAGGGCGTTGATCCAGTGGGTAACGCGCAGCCATAGCGGCTGCAGCGGCTTGCCAGGTTTTTTCGGTGGTGGTTTGAGTGAGGGCATGAGCGCATTGTTCGGCGCGCCTGGTCTCGAAGTCCTCACCGAAAGTTCAAAAAAACGTGATACCTCGGCGCTCCGTGCTGCGCGAGAATGCGCTGATGGACACTCCCAAACGCATTCTGATCGTCGAGGACGATGGCAACATCGCCGAGCTTTTGCGCATGCATTTGAGCGACGAAGGCTACGAGGTCGAGCATGTGGCCGACGGGATCCAGGGCCTTGCCGCGGTGGAGCGCGGAGGCTGGCATGCGCTGGTGCTCGATCTGATGCTGCCCGGGGTGGACGGCCTTGAAATCTGCCGGCGCGCCCGTGCCATGGCTTACTACGTTCCCATCATCATCACCAGCGCCCGCTCGAGCGAGGTGCACCGCATCCTGGGGCTGGAGCTGGGGGCGGATGACTATCTGGCCAAACCCTTCTCCGTCATGGAGTTGATCGCGCGCGTGCGGGCTCTGCTGCGCCGCAGCGACGCCCTGGCCCGCAATGCCAAGCTTGAAGCCGGCGTGCTCACCATAGGCGGGCTCAGCATCGATCCGATTGCGCGCGAAGCCCAGGTGGACGGGCAGGCCGTCGAGCTTACGCCGCGCGAGTTCGACCTGCTGTACTTCTTTGCGCGCCAGCCAGGCAAGGTGTTCTCGCGGCTGGACCTGCTCAATCAGGTCTGGGGCTATCAGCACGACGGCTACGAGCACACGGTGAATACGCATATCAACCGGCTGCGGATCAAGATCGAGAAGAACCCGGCCGACCCCAAGCGCATCCTCACGGTCTGGGGGCGCGGCTACAAGCTTGCAGAGGATGCCCTGTGATGATGCAGCGCCTGTCACTTTCCCAGCGCCTGTCCGCGGTGTTTGTCGTGCTGCTGCTGGCCTGCTGCGCCGCTTCGGTGGCCCTGCAGATGCATGACAGCGAAAGGCACGAGCAGGAAGTCATCCAGAGGCTCTCGCAAGATCTGGCGCCGCAGATCGCCCGCTATCCCGAGCTGATGGAGCCGCAGGGGTTCAATCCTCCGGCGGTGCACGGGCTGTTCGACAAGCTCATGGCGGTGAACCCCAGCGTGGAGGTGTATCTGCTTGATATGCATGGGCATATCAAGTCGTATTCAGCTCCAGAGGGGGCGGTCAAGCGCCGGCAGGTGGATCTGGCGCCCGTGCTGCAGCTGCTGGGTGGTGGCGTGATGCCCATCTTTGGGGACGATCCACGCAGCCTTGAGGGTCGCAAGGTCTTCAGCGCGGCTCCGCTAAAGGTCGCGGGCCGCGATGTGGGCTATGTCTATGTGATTCTTCAAGGGGAGAGCCGGGAATCGCTGGCTGCCCACGTGAATCTTGGCAGTGCGGCGAATGCCATGCTGTGGTCCATGGCTCTGGTTGCCTTGCTGGGCCTGGTCGCGGGACTCACGGCGTTTCGACTCATCACCCGCCCGCTGCGCATACTGACCGAAGCGGTACGCGGACTAGAGACACATGGCATGTCCTGGTTGCCGCAGGCCAGACCGCTGCTCAAGCAGGCCACACGTGGCGGCGGCGAGATTGCGTTGCTGAGCCAGAGCTTCGAGCGACTGGTGCTGCGCACCGAGGAGCAATGGGAGGCGCTGCGCAGTCAGGATCAGCAGCGGCGGGAGCTTTTTGCCAATCTCTCGCATGATCTGCGCACGCCACTGACCTCATTGCATGGCTATCTCGAGACCCTGCGCCTGAAGTCCGAGGTGCTGGAGCCGCAGGAGCAGCGCCGCTATCTCGATATTGCGCTGGAGCAGAGCCGCAAGGTCGGCCGCCTGGCCCAGGAAATGTTCGAGCTCGCGCGGCTGGAGTATGGCGTGGTCAAGCCGGAGATGGAGCAGTTCTTCCTCACCGATTTGCTGCAGGACGTGTTCCAGAAATTCGAGCTGGCGGTGGAAGCCAAGCAGCAGAGTCTGGCGGCGGAAATAGCACCGGGATTGCCGCCCATCACCGCCGATCTCGCGATGATGGAGCGCGTGCTGGTGAATTTGATCGACAACGCGGTACGTGCCGCGCCTGAACACGGAAAAATCACCGTGCAACTGCAGCCGCATGCCCAGGGCGGCATCGAGGTCACGGTGCGCGATACAGGGCCCGGCGTTGCCTCTGCGCTGCAGGAGCATCTGTTCGAGCGTCCGGCGTTCGCGGGCTTTGCCTTTGGACAGGGCGCTCGTTCCGGCGGCTTCGGGCTGATGATCGTCCATCGCATCCTGCAGTTGCACGAAAGCACGATCCGCTTGATACCGCAATCGGATGCCGGGGCGGCATTTCGGTTTGTGATTCGATGAAACCCGGGACCATCTGCTCGACATCTGACGCAGGTTCTCAGCGTAGAAAAGACGAGCAGCCGCCGATCAAGACATAAATAAGACAAGGGCTAGGTCACGGGCGCTATGGCCCATACGCTAGTTTGGACAAGCGCGTTGCGCTGCACATGCTGGATCAGGAAATCAAGAAATATCCGGGTCTTGAGAGGCAAATGCGTGCGGTGCGGGTAATAGGCATAAAAGCCTGGGAAGCTTGCCCAATAGGGTTTCAGCACCTCAACCAGCTGGCCGGAATCGAATGCGTCGGCCATGGACTCGCGCCAGCCGGTGACCAGGCCGATGCCATCCAGGGCCGCGCGCATGGCCGTAGCGCCATGGTTGACGGTCAGCGGCCCGCTCACGGCCCGTTCGCAGAGCTTGCCGTCGATATTGAATTCCCACTTGTAGACTGCGCCGCTGCTGCTCATGCGGTAGTTGATGCATAAGTGTTGCTCCAGCTCGTCAGGGTGCTGAGGCATGCCGTGCGTTCCGAGATAGGCAGGGGACGCGCCAAAGCACATGGTCAAGTCCTGGGTCAGTGGCACGGCAACCATATCCCCCTCCAGCGATTCGCCATTGCGTATGCCGATGTCAAACCCTTCCCGCACGATGTCCACAAAGCCATCGTCATAGATCAGCTCGACATGAATATGCGGATGGTGTGCAAAGAACTCGGCGAGCATGGGCTCGACCAGCACCTGGCCCGCGGGGTGGGAGATGGTCAGGCGCAGCGTGCCGCCTTCGACGCCCGCCTTGAGCTGAAGATCTTCGGTCGCCTCGCGCAGATTGGAGAGAGCAGGGGAGATGCGCTCCAGATAGATTCTTCCTGCCTCTGTCAGATTGACACTGCGCGTGGTTCGATCAAACAAGCGCACATCCAGACGGGTTTCCAGCTTTTTGATGGTTTGGGACAGTGCAGCCGGCGTGACCCCCATGGCGTGGGCAGCATAGGTCAGGCTGCGATGCTGGGCCACTTGCTCAAAGGCCGCCAGAGAGGCGAGTATTTCGGGCTTCATGCCGGGTATTTTTAAGCGAAACTTAATAACGTAAATAGATTGGCCGGCTTTTTCTTTTGCATTGCCTGGCGCACACTGCGTTCTGTCTCGCGCGACGCACCTGCTCGTGTGGCGGCTCCTGTGTTGAACAGCAAACAAGAAAGCACTCCCCATGCCCGTCCAATTCACTCTCAACGGCAAGCCCGCATCGGTCGATGTGGATCCATCAACGCCCATCCTCTGGACCTTGCGCGACACGCTGGGTATGACCGGAACCAAGTTTGGCTGCGGCATGGCCATGTGTGGTGCGTGCACCGTGCATCTGAACGGCCAGGCCATTCGCTCGTGCATCACGCCCATCTCGGCGGCGCAAGGGCAAAAAATCAGCACCATCGAGGCGCAGGCCGCCGACAAGGTGGGCAAGGCGGTTGAGGACGCCTGGGTGCGCAACGATGTGGCGCAATGCGGTTACTGCCAAAGCGGGCAGATCATGAGCGCGACCGCGCTGCTCAAAAGCAATCGTCAGCCCAGCGATGCGGATATCGATGCGGCCATGGCGGGCAATATCTGCCGCTGCGGAACCTATGCACGCATCCGCGCCGCCATCCACGATGCAGCCAAGACCCTGTCGGCCTAAGAGAAGGAGTACATCCCATGCCTATCCCCAACCACCTTCTTGCAGATCTGCCTAAAGGGCTGCGCATGCTGGCCGCCGATGCGACAGGCGCTGGTGCGTCGCTCGAGCGACGCGAATTTCTCAAACTGGCGACGGCCTCGGGTTTTGCTCTGGGCCTGTTTCCCCTGGCTGCAGCCGCACAAACCAAAAATGAGGACTCGGTTTCCGCCAACACACTCAAGCCCACCCAGCAGCCGTCGGTTTTTGTGAAGATTGCCCGTGATGGAGCGGTGACGATCACGATCAACCGCCTGGAGTTCGGTCAGGGCGTGCAAACCGGCCTGCCTATGGTGCTGGCCGAAGAGCTGGACGCCGATTGGTCCAAGGTGCACAGCGTGCATGGCAATGCCGATCCCGCCTATATGGATCCGGTAATGGGAATGCATCTGACGGGCGGCTCCACCGCCATCAAGAACTCTTATGTCCAGTACCGCGAGCTGGGGGCGCGCACCCGTGCCATGCTGCTGGCCACGGCTGCCAGGCGCTGGGGTGTAGACCCCAAGTCCTTGCGCACGCAGGCAGGGCAGGTGATCGGGCCGCGGGGCAAGAAGCTGGGTTATGGGGAGCTGGCGGATGAAGCCATGAAGATGCCTGTTCCGCAGCAGGTAGTGCTCAAGGATGCGAAAGACTTTCGCATCATCGGTCATGCCACGGGGCGGCTGGATGCGCGCGCCAAATCCAGCGGTGCCCAGTCCTACGGTATCGACATGCACCTGCCGGGGATGTTGACCGCTGTTGTGGCGCATCCGCCGGTTTATGGCAGCAAGATCCAGTCGGTGGACGATGCGGCAACCAAAGCCATCAGGGGTGTGCGCGCGGTGCTGCGCGTGCCCAGTGTGTGGGGCGGCGAGCTGGTTGCTGTGCTGGCCGACGGCTATTGGCCCGCCAAGCAAGGGCGCGATGCACTGAAAGTCCAGTGGGACAGCAGCGCAGTTGGCAAGGTCGATTCGGCCCAGCAGCTGGCTCAATATCGCGAATTGGCCAAGAAGCCGGGGGCGCTCAAATTTGATGCCGATGTTTCGGCTCTGGGCGGAGCTGCCCGCAGAATCAGTGCCGAATATGTATTCCCCTATCTTGCCCATACGCCTATGGAGCCGCTGAACTGCACGGTGCGCGTGACCGGCACCGGAAAGGACACCAAGGCGGAGCTTTGGCTGGGGACCCAGGCTCCGGGCTGGGAAGTTGCAACGGCTGCGCGCGTGCTGGGCGTGGCGCCGCAGAATGTGCGGGTCAATGTGCAGATGGCGGGCGGTGGTTTCGGTCGCCGTGCCAATCCGCGCAGCGACTATGTGGCCGAGGCCTGCGAGATTGCCAAGGGGGCTCGCGCATCGGGTATCGACGCTCCGGTGCGCATGATCTGGAGCCGCGAGGACGATGTGAAAGGGGGCTACTACCGCCCCATGCATGTGCATCGTGCCGAAATCGGTCTTGACGAGAAGGGAAAGGTGATCGCCTGGGATCATGTGATCGTCGG
>JAFAIY010000501.1 GCA_019236485.1 Comamonas sp.
GGCTTGGCGAGGTTGTACTCGACAAACTTCATCTCCACAAAACCATTGTGGGAGACGATGGGGAAGGCGGAATTGAAGGCCGCTTGCAGGCCATCAATGGTACGTTTTTTGGGGGCTACATCTGCCTGCAGGAATGCGGTATAGGCATCTTTTTGCATCTGCAGCAGATAAGGCACTTCGAGCACGCTATCGCGGCTCCCGAAGCTTTTGCGGATTCGCTTGCGTTCGGTATAAGAATAGGCCATGAGATCTCCGGGCAAAGACATGAGTCCTGGGTCTGCGACGACTGCCCCACAGGGGATTCACCCTGCGGGCTTGGCGGTTGGCCACTACCAACCATGGCTGACGGCGATGCGTTGCACATCACCCGAACCAAGGCATCTTCTGCTGTCGGATTGTCAGAAGACACTAAAAAGCAGACTCCCTAGGAAACCTGCTTTTTGGTGTGTTCTTTCAGCGCGTTCCACAAGCGCCAAAGGCTGGAGACCCTTTTGGAGGTCTCCAGCCCTTGAATTCACTGAATTACTTCAGTTCAGCCTTGGCACCGGCTTCAACCAGCTTCTTCACAGCGGCTTCAGCGTCAGCCTTGGGAGCGGCTTCCTTCACAGTCTTGGGAGCGCCGTCGACCAGATCCTTGGCTTCCTTCAGGCCCAGACCGGTGATTTCACGCACGGCCTTGATCACGGACACCTTGTTGGCGCCAGCGTCGGTCAGAACCACGTTGAATTCGGTCTTTTCTTCAGCAGCAGCAGCGCCACCAGCAGCGCCGCCAGCAGCGGGAGCAGCCATAGCAGCGGCGGACACGCCAAACTTCTCTTCAATAGCCTTGACCAGGTCGTTCAGTTCCAGAACAGTCATGCTGTCCAGGGCGGTCAGGAATGCGTCTTTATCGAATGCCATTTTGATTTCCTAAATATGTTGGTTTGTTTTGCTGCGATTAAGCAGCAGCTGCCTCGGCAGCAACTTCTGCGCCTTCGCCCTTCTTGGCCGCCAGAGCGCCCAGCACCACGGCTGTACGCGAGATAGGCGACATGAGCAAGCCGCACAGTTGTGCGAGCAGTACTTCCTTGGAAGGGATGTTTGCCAGTTGCTTCACGCCATTGACGTCCAGGGCCTTGCCACCGAAAGCGCCACCGCGAATCACCAGCTTGTCGTTGGTCTTCGCGAAATCGGCCACCACCTTGGCGGCGGCCACAGCGTCTTCAGAGAAGCCATAGACCAGCGGACCGGTCATCTGGTCGGCGACCACGTCAAACTGGCTGCCAGCCACAGCACGGCGGGCCAGGGTGTTCTTCAACACGCTGAGGCTCACGCCCTTGCTGCGGGCATCAGCGCGCAGTTTGGTCATGTCGGCGACCGTGATGCCGCGGTATTCCGCGATCACAAGCGTTTGAGCTTTAGCGGCGAGGCTGGTCACTTCGTTGATGACCGCTTCTTTCTCACTGCGATTCAGACTCAAGGTCTACTCCTTCAAATGCACATCCAGGGCAGGCCCCGAATGCACGCTCTTGTTGCAGCGACCAACTGTTTTGGAAATACATCCATCTGCAGCGGGATCGCCATCTGCGTTGGTCATCATGATTAAGTGATCGAATCACACCAACGGTCTTGGATGACCTGCAGAAGCCTCGGCTCCCGCAGCCCACCACACCAGGCGAGCAGCAGCTCACCTGACGATTTCTAGCAATTACGCCGAGATGGTTTGCGTGTCGACGCGAACGCCCACACCCATGGTCGACGAAACCGCAACCTTGCGCAGGTACAGACCCTTGCTGGAAGCGGGCTTGGCCTTGTTCAGGGCTTCGATCAGAGCAGCCAGGTTACCCTGCAGCTTTTCGGTGTCGAACGAGCGACGGCCGATCGTGCCGTGGATGATACCGGCCTTGTCCACGCGGAACTGCACCTGACCAGCCTTGGCGTTCTTCACGGCCGTGGCCACGTCGGGAGTCACAGTGCCGACCTTGGGGTTGGGCATCAGGCCGCGGGGACCCAGGATCTGGCCCAGCTGACCCACCACGCGCATTGCGTCGGGAGCAGCGATCACCACGTCGAAAGGCATGTCGCCAGCCTTGACTTGGGCAGCCAGGTCGTCCATGCCAACCACGTCAGCGCCGGCAGCCTTGGCTTCTTCAGCCTTGGCGCCTTGGGCGAACACAGCCACGCGGGCGGTCTTGCCGGTACCGTGAGGCAGCACCACGGCGCCACGCACCACTTGGTCCGACTTCTTGGCATCCACGCCCAGTTGCACGGCCACGTCGATGGATTCATCAAACTTGGCGGTAGCAGCTTCCTTCACCAGCGCCACGGCTTCAGTGAAAGCGTACAGCTTGGTGGACTCCACCTTGCCCTGGAGAGCTTTTTGCTTCTTGGTCAACTTGGCCATTTACACACCCTCCACGATCACGCCCATCGAACGGGCAGAACCAGCCAGCGTACGCACGGCAGCGTCAACGTCGGCAGCGTTCATGTCCTTCAGCTTGGTCTTGGCGATTTCTTCCAGCTGAGCACGAGTGATCTTGCCAACCTTGGTCTTCAGAGGATTGGAAGAACCCTTGTCCAGCTTCACAGCCTTCTTGATCAGAACGGTTGCGGGAGGAGTCTTGATGATGAACGTGAAGCTCTTGTCAGCAAAAGCCGTGATCACCACAGGCAGAGGCAGGCCGGGCTCGACACCTTGGGTCTGGGCGTTGAACGCCTTGCAGAATTCCATGATGTTGAGGCCGCGCTGACCCAGCGCAGGACCGATGGGAGGAGAAGGATTGGCCTTACCAGCTGGCACTTGCAGCTTGATGAAGCCGACGATTTTTTTCGCCATGTTGAGCTCCTTACGGGTATAGCGCCACTTGCAACGGATGCAGGCAGCTCCCCGGGGTTACTGACTCTATAAAAAGGCTACGCATCGAGTCAAAAAATGCGAAGCCTTGGATTCTATTGCGAATCTCAAGTTTTCTCAACTTGAGCGAATTCCAATTCCACAGGCGTCGCACGGCCAAAGATGGTGACCGAGACGCGCAGACGGTTCTTTTCGTAGTTGACTTCTTCGACGGAGCCGTTGAAGTCGGCAAACGGACCTTCCTTGACGCGGACCATCTCGCCAACCATGAACTCGACCTTGTGGCGGGGCTTCTCCGTGCCTTCCTGCATCTGGTCCACGATCTTGCGGACTTCTTCCTCGGAGATCGGAGCCGGACGATTCTTCGCTCCACCCACAAAACCCGTCACCTTGCTGGTGTGCTTGACCAGGTGCCAGGTGTCGTCATCCATCACCATTTCGACAAACACATAGCCGGGGAACAGGCGACGCTCGGTGGTGCGACGCTGACCGTTGCGCATTTCTACCACTTCCTCGGAGGGCACCAGAATGCGCCCGAACTTGGACTGCATGCCGGAGCGTGCAATGCGCTCGGCGATATTGCGCTCCACAGCCTTTTCCATACCCGAGTAGGCATGGACGATATACCAGCGCAGATCGGGATTGGCAGATGCCGCTGCCCCACCATTCACATCCGTATCGACAGCATCAGCCATTACTTCCTCCAGCCCAAAATCAGGTCGTACAAAACCCATTCCAGAGTCTTGTCGGTGAACCACAAGAACAAGGCCATCACCACCACGAAGCCGAAGACATACAAAGTCATTTGCATTGTCTCCTTGCGGGTAGGCCACACCACCTTCTTCACCTCGCGCCAGGCATCGCGCGCAAAACCGATGAAGCGCTTGCCTGGTTCGGAGATCAGGAACACACCAGCAGCCACGAGCAGGCCGACGATCAGCGCCGCCCACTGCGCTACCGGACCTTGCTTGCTCAGCAGATAAAAACCGGCAATAGAAGCAACGACTAAAGCCGCGACTGCGGCAAGCTTTGCTTTGTCAGCGCCAGAGCTGACTGTTTCAACCTGAGTAGTGGCCATATTTCATTTCAAATGCACAAAGAATGTGCAATTTTCAAGACGCCGAAGCCCGCCAAAGGCGGGCTCTCGTTGATTCCACCATTAAGAGGTGGCAGGGGCAGTAGGAATCGAACCTACAACCTTCGGTTTTGGAGACCGACGCTCTGCCAATTGAGCTATACCCCTACAAACCAATAATTAGGCAATGATCTTGGCAACCACGCCAGCGCCCACGGTACGGCCGCCTTCGCGGATAGCGAAACGCAGACCTTCTTCCATGGCGATGGGGGCGATCAGCTTCACAGTGATCGACACGTTGTCACCAGGCATCACCATTTCCTTG
>JAFAIY010000517.1 GCA_019236485.1 Comamonas sp.
GCAGAACGCACGGCCCGCCACGCCGGACCTGCCTTTTCTGTGCGGCGACCTGACGCCGCGCGTCCTGCGTGTACCGGAGGGCAAAGTGCGCGAGCACGCCAACGGCGTGCAGGGCGTGGCCTATCTGCACATCGCCGTCCACGATGCGGCCGCAACGCTCGCGCGCTATCGCACCCTGCTGGGTCTGCAGGACTCTGCCCACACCGACGCTGGCACCGCGAGCCTTCAACTGGGCAACACCCAGCTAAAGCTGGAGACCGCCAGCAGCAGCCGTGCCGCAGCCGCACGCCTGGCGCAGCAGGGCGAAGGCCTCTTCGCCGTCGGCCTGTACACCACACAGGCCAGCCTGCTGGGGAGCATCACACAGGGCAACACGCACGGAGCCCACATCGTGCTGCTGCCGCAGGGCCTGCCCCGGACGGCTCATACCCAAAGCGTATTTGCATAGCCGCAAAGCTTCGTTGCCAGGCCCTGCCATGGCTCTCGATACTGCGGCATCCCATAACAGACGAACAGACGACCGGATTTGCACCATGAACAAGCGCGACTTTCTCCGCACCTCCACCGCCTTCCTGCTTCCCGCGGCAGGCATCGTGAGCCGGCCTGCATCGGCCGCGACCGCAGCCCCCTCGCTGATTCGCGTGGGGGTGCGCGGCGGCGTGGATGAGGAAATCTGGGAAGTGGTCACCAAGGTGGCCAGGGAGCGTGGCCTCAAGGTCCAGCCCGTGGTGCTGAGCGGCTCCGTCAGCCCCAACGAAGGCGTGCACAACGGCGACCTCGAAGCCAACTCCTTCCAGCACACGCCATTCCTGCGCGACCAGAACCAGCAGCGGGGCTACCAGCTGGTCTCCGCGGGCGATACCTATATCTCGCCCCTCGCCTTCTACTCCAGAAAATTCAAGCGCCTCGCGGATCTGCCTGCCGGTGCACGCGTGGGCATACCCAACGATCCCAGCAACCAGACCCGCGCCCTGGTGGTGCTGCGCGACCAGGGCGTGCTCGACCTGCGCGCCGGCTTCGACCCCTTCACGGGCACGGCATCGCTGGCCGATGTGACAGCGCTGCGCCAGAAGGTGGAACTGGTGGAGGTGGCCTCGGTGGTGCTGGCCCGCTCGCTGGACGACCTGGCGGCGGCAGCCATCGTCAACAGCTTCGCCTACCAGGCGGGGCTGATCGCCACACGCGACGGCATCGCCGTGGAAAAGCGCGAGCGCAACCCCTACGTCAACATCATTGCCATCCGTGCCAGGGACAAGGAGGCGCCATGGACCCGGCAGCTGCTCTCGGCCTACCAGTCCGAGCCTGTGCGCCAGTTCATACAGCAGAAGTACCAGGGCTCTGTGATCCCCGCGTTCTGACCGGCAGCATGACCACACTCCCTCCCGCGGTGCAACTGGCGCCGCATATCGTGTTCGACGGCGTGGGCAAGGCCTATGCCGGCCGCGGCGGCCCGGTGCAAGCCCTGTCGGCCGTGGATTTCGACATCCGCCATGGCGAGGTGTTCGGCATCATAGGCCGCAGCGGCGCCGGCAAATCCACGCTGCTGCGCACCATCAACGCTCTGGAAACCCCATCCGAAGGTCGGGTGCAGATCCATGGCGTGGATCCGGCCCAGCTGGACGAAGATGCCCTGGTCGCGCTGCGCCGGCGCATCGGCATGATCTTTCAGCACTTCAACCTGCTGTCCGCCAAGACGGTGCGCGAAAACGTGGCCCTGCCGCTGCGCGTGGCCGGCGAACGCCCGGCCATCATCAAGGCCCGCGTGGACGAGCTGCTGCAGCTGGTCGGCCTGGCCGACAAGGGCGATGCCTACCCGGCCCAGCTGTCGGGCGGACAGAAGCAGCGCGTTGGCATTGCCCGTGCGCTGGTGCATGGCCCCGAGGTGCTGCTGTGCGACGAAGCCACCAGCGCACTGGATCCCGAGACCACCCAGTCCATCCTCGCCTTGCTGCGCGACATCAACCGCCAGCTCCAGCTGACCGTGGTGCTGATCACCCACGACATGGCCGTGATCCGTGCCATCTGCGACCGCGTGCTGGTGCTGGACCAGGGACAGGTGCAGGAGATAGGTGAAGTCTGGCGCGTCTTCGGCGCGCCTCGGTCTGCCGCCACCCGATCCCTGCTGCAGCCGCTGCAGCAGGAACTGCCGCCCGATCTCGCACAGCGCCTGCAGCCAGGGCCTGCGGGCGCGGCAGACCGAGCCGTGCTCAGCCTGCGTTTTGCCGGCTCCCGGCGGCCGCAAGGCCTGCCGCTGCAGGCCCTGGCCGCACTCGGTCCGCAGACGACCCTGCTGCATGGGGGACTGGATCGCCTGCGCGGCCACTCCCTGGGCCAGTTGCTGGTCTCGGCGCCCGCCGCCGGACTGCCTTCCATCGATGCCTTGCGCCAGTCCACCGGCGCCGACCAACTGGAGCTGCTGGGCTATGTCCGCGCCGATTGACAAATACATTCAGGCCTTTGTCGAGACCCTGCTGATGGTGCTCTCCTCCTCGGTGATTGCCATCAGCCTCGGCCTGGCACTGGCCATTGTGCTCACCGTCACCGGGCCGCGCGGCCTGTATGCACGGCCGCGTTTCTACAAGGGGCTGTCGATCACGGTGAACATCTTCCGGGCCATCCCCTTCATCATCCTGCTCGTGGCCCTGCTGCCGGTCACGCGCAGCATCGTCGGCACCACGCTGGGCACCTGGGCCGCAGTGGTGCCGCTATCGGCCAACCTGATCCCGTTCTATGCCCGCATCGCCCAGGTCAGCCTGAACGATGTGGACTCCGGGCTGGTGGAAGCCGCGCGCGCCATGGGCTGCAAGCGCTGGCATATCGTGCGCCACGTGCTGCTGCCCGAGGCCTTGCCCGGCATCATCGGCGGCATGACGGTCAGTGTGATCGCCATGGTCAATGCCTCGGCCATGGCCGGCGCCGTGGGCGCCGGCGGTCTGGGCGACCTGGCCATACGCTACGGCTACGAACGCTACGAGACCCGGGTGATGTTCGAGGTCATCGTGATCCTTGTGGCCCTGGTGTCCGTGGTCCAGTTCGCGGGCGAGTCGCTATCGCGCAAAGCCGATCACCGGCGCTGAATCCGGCCGCAGCAAACCGGCCACCTCAAAAAGAGCCTTCCCGCTTGCCAGGCAAGCGCCGAAGGCTCTTTTTACATGTCGCCCGCGTTTGAATTCCATGCATTCAAGCGTTTTAAATATCTTTAAGTAATTACGAAGTGAAAAAACATTAATTGTTTTTATAAACAAGCTTTTTTATAGTGGCGGCCAAGCAGAACTTTCCAAGGCAAGACCTGATGAATGCCTCTCACCCGCAGTTGCACACAGGGCTGCACTGTCCTCGGGCGTGAAGCCTTCAGGACCTGCAGCCAGGCCACGCGTTCCCGAATAATGCAGCGGGCTGCAGCCACCGCCCCAGACCTTCCACGCCCAAACGACAGATAGGGCCGGGAAGGCGCTTCCCAGCCAGCACAGGCATGCAGTCCATGAATATCAAATCCGTCAACCATATCCACTTCAATTTCCATCCCCAGTCCAGGGAGGAGATCCGCTTCTTCTACGCCACCGTGCTCGGGGCCCATGAACTGCGCGCCCCGGAGAAAAAACAGCTGCTGCAGTTCGAGATGGGCAACCAGTTGCTGTGCTTCACGCCCGACGCTGGCGCGCAGGGCCGCAGCAGGACGCAGCATGTCGCCTTCAACGTCGAGGGCATTGGCGATCTCCGCAACCGCCTGAGCGCCTTTGACCTGTGCTTCATCGAAAGCCACCCTGAGGCTGTGGAGGCGCAGCAGATCTACATCAAGGACCCGGCGGGCAATCAGCTGGAATTTCTTGAATGGCGAGACCAGCTCGCGGCTGCCGGGATTGCAGGCGCTGGAGCCAGGCCATGAACTTCCAGCAACTGCGCTCCATCCGTGAAGCTGCGCGCAACAACTACAACCTGACCGAGGTGGCGTCCGTTCTCTTCACCTCCCAGCCCGCCATCAGCCGGCAGATCCGTGAACTGGAGGAGGAGCTCGGCGTGGAGATCTTCACGCGTGCGGGCAAGCGGCTCACGGGGCTCACGCCGCCCGGCAAGACGCTGCTGCCCATCATCGACCGGCTGCTGCTGGAGGCCCGCAACCTCAAGAACGCGGGCAAGGACTTCAAGGAAAAGGACACCGGCGTCCTCTTCGTGGCGGCCACGCACTCCCAGGCCCGCTACGCACTGCCTGCCGTGGTGCGGGATTTCCGCAAGATCTACCCGGGCGTGACCCTGCATCTGCGCCAGGGCTCGCCGCAGCAGATTGCCGAAATGCTGCTGGCCGGAGAAGCCGACATCGGCGTGGCGACCGAGGCCCTGGCCAACTACGAGCAGTTGCTCACCCTGCCCGGCTATCGCTGGTCGCACAGCGTGATCGTGCCGCCCGGGCATCCGCTGCTGCTGCAGACAACTCCGATTTCCCTGGAAGATCTGGCCAGCTACCCCATCATTACGTACGAGCATGGATTCACGGGGCGTGCGCATATCGACGAAGCCTTTGCACGCGAAGGCCTGGCCCCGGAGATCGTGCTGACGGCCATGGACGCGGACGTGATCAAGACCTATGTGGAACTGGACATGGGCATAGGCATCGTGGCCTCCATTGCCTTCGATGCCGAAAGGGACCGCTTGCTGCGCGCCATTGACGCGCGCCACCTGTTCGAGATCAATCTCACGCGCATTGCCGTGCGCCGCGGGATCTGGCTGCGCGACTATGCCTATCATTTCATAGAGAGCTTCGTCCCGACGCTGACGCCGGAGGTCGTGCGCCAGAAACTGAACGCAGACCACGAAGACTGAAGCCGTCCGGGGCCACAACCGCGT
>JAFAIY010000580.1 GCA_019236485.1 Comamonas sp.
GTCATGGCCACGGCGTCGTTGTAGAGCAGCTTGTAGGTGATGTTCACGCCCGAGGCGATGCTCTGGCGTATGGCCAGCAGGCCGCTGTGGAAGTAGGTGCCGTCGCCGAGGTTGGCGAAGACATGCTGCTCCTTGGTGAAATGGGCCTGGCCGGTCCAGGTCACGCCCTCGCCCCCCATCTGGGTGAAGGTGCTGGTCTGGCGGTCCGGCATCCAGGTCGTCATATAGTGGCAGCCTATGCCGGCCACGGCGCGGCTGCCTTCGGGCACGCGGGTGCTAGTGTTGTGCGGGCAGCCGCTGCAGAACCATGGGATGCGGTCGCCGGTCGCGAGCTCCTTGGCCGCCTGCAGCGCGGCCTCGCGCGCGTCGAGCACGGCGATGCGCTCGTGCATGCGCGCCTCGATGTGCGCGGGCACGCCCAGCTTGTGCAGCCGCGCGGCAATGGCGCGCGCGATGAGGGCCGGCGTGAGGTCGGCATTGGGGCGCAGCAGCCAGTCGGTGCTGGGATTGGGCAGCGACCACTCGCCGCCATGCTCGTCGCTGAACTTGCCGACCACATTGGGGCGCACATCGTCGCGCCAGTTGTAGAGCTCTTCCTTTATCTGGTACTCGATGACCTGGCGCTTTTCCTCGACCACCAGGATCTCCTGCAGGCCGCGCGCGAAGTCGCGCGTGATCGTGGCCTCCAGCGGCCAGACCACGTTGACCTTGTGCAGGCGGATGCCCAACTGGCGGCAGGTCTCGTCGTCCAGGCCCAGATCGGCCAGCGCCTGGCGCGTGTCGTTATAGGCCTTGCCGCTGGCGATAATGCCGAAACGGTCGTTGGGCGTGGCGATCACATTGTGGTTGAGCTTGTTGGCGCGCACATAGGCCAGGGCCGCATACCACTTGTAGTTCATCAGCCGCGCCTCCTGCTCCAGCGGCGGATCGGGCCAGCGGATATGCAGGCCGCCGGGCGGCATCTGGAAGTCCTCGGGCAGGATGATGTTCACGCGGTCGGGGTCGACCGAGATGCTGGCCGAGGACTCGACCACCTCCTGGATGGTCTTGAGCCCGGACCACAGGCCCGAGAAGCGGCTCATCGCAAACGCATGCAGGCCCATGTCCAGGATGTCCTGCACATTGCTGGGGAAGAACACCGGCGTGCCGCAGGCCTTGAAGATATGGTCGCTCTGGTGCGCGGCCGTGGAGGACTTGCTGATGTGGTCGTCGCCGGCGATCGCGATCACGCCGCCATGCTTGGCCGTGCCGGCCATGTTCGCATGCTTGAACACGTCGGAGCAGCGGTCCACGCCTGGACCCTTGCCATACCAGATGCCGAAGACGCCGTCGAACTGCTTGGCCTCGGGGTAGAGGTCCAGCTGCTGCGTGCCCCATACGGCCGTCGCGCCCAGCTCCTCGTTCACGCCGGGCTGGAACACGATGTGGTTGGCCTCCAGATACTTCTTGGCGGCCCAGAGCGACTGGTCGTAGCTGCCCAGGGGCGAGCCGCGATAGCCGCTGATAAAACCGGCGGTATTGAGGCCGGCCCTGGCATCGCGCAGGCGCTGCAGCATGGGTAACCGGACCAGGGCCTGCACGCCACTCATAAAGGCGCGGCCGTGTTCCAGCGAATATTTGTCGTCCAGAGTCACCGACTCCAGGGCACGACGGACTTCATCGGGCAAAGGGGCATTCATGGCTTGTCTCCATGTTGGTGGCCGGGCGTCCCGCACCGGCTCCGCATGGAGGCCGGGCTGCACCCAACTCGTTGTCATTGGTAATGAATTGCCGCTTTCAGTGTAGGGGCGCTGCCCTGATATGTCTTTTCTTTCTTTGCCGCAATTCAAGTATCCTGAGCAAGAATCTTTCTTTGAAATCGCTGTTTGTGAACGATCTCGACAAATTCGACATTGCCATACTCGCGCATCTGCAAGCCGATGCGCGCCTGACCAATACCGAACTGGCCCAGCGCGTGGGCCTTTCGGCCGCGCCCTGCTGGCGGCGCGTGCGCGCGCTGGAGGAGGCCGGCTATATCCGCGGTTATCACGCCGACATCGATCGCCACAAGATAGGCCTGGGCGTGCTGGCTTTCGTGCGCCTGGATGCGGTGCAGACCGCGGGCTCGCTGACCCAGGAGATGGAGGAGGCGATACGCAAGCTGCCCGAGGTGGTCTCCTGCCACTACATCAGCGGCACCGGCACCTTCGAGCTGCAGGTCGTGGCGCGCGATCTGGACAGCTTTGCCCTGTTTGCGCGCAACACGCTGCTGCACCTGCCCAATGTGAAGGACATGCAGACCAGCTTCTCGCTGGGCGAGATCAAGTCCAGTCCGGCGCTGCCGCTGTCCCATCTGGGC
>JAFAIY010000665.1 GCA_019236485.1 Comamonas sp.
CACGATCATATTGACGTATTTGAAGTGATCTAGGTCGCTCGCCAGAACGGCCATGGGATACAAGCGCCGGCCCGCCAATCGCTGTCTGGCCGCCTCATGAAATGCTCGACGATTCAGAATCTGAGTCAAAGCATCATGGTCGCGCTCGTCGCGCAGTTGATTGATGGTCGCTCGTATGGTGATCGAGCACAGCAGCACGGTGATGAGCAGCGCGTACAAGGTCACGCTGATCAGCGTCGTTTCCGCATACGCCGAGTTGGGGAGCATGGCGTCGCCGAGGCCGGCGGCCCCCAAGCCAATGGACGGCCGAACGACCCATAGGGCCTTAGCGGTATGACTTGGCCGCCCAATAAACGGTCGCTCAAGCACGCTTTCTGCATCGTGAACAACGAACCAACCACACAAATACCGAAGCGGACTACGAACTTTGGCGAGGTATGCGACAAGATCGCCCGCACAGGGCAAGTGGCAACTGGCCGCGACTCGGAGGTCTGAGTCTCCATGAGCAGGCCACATCGTCTGGCACCTGACGTACGCCATCTGGCCAACGACAAAGGCGAGGTACTGCTTGGGATCGAGCACTTCAGATCCCGCTGTTTGCCGACTCACGTTCACGACCACCCTAGTGCGCGGGCAGTGCCGACACTGCTAGGTCGTTCAGGACGGCAGCCAAGCTTCTGAGGCTTCGTCGAAGTCGTACTTGTCCCCGGCCTGAACCAGTAGATACCGACAAGCGACCGAGCCAGCGCGCAGGCGATGCACGATGCCGGCCTCGATCACGCAGTATTCGCCAGGTTGGAGCAACTGCTCGCGACAAGCTCGGCTCTCTGTGTTCGCCGCCTCGAAAACGACCACGCCTTCAAGGCAAAAACAAAAATCAATGATCCTTGAGTGAGAGTGCCACTTCACCGTCTGCCCGACTTCCACCACGAACTCGCGTGCTTGAACCTTCGGTCCACTGGTCAGCAACCGAACCGAGCTCACCGCATGCTTCGGGGATGTGTGAGCACCACTTAGTTCAGAGATGCGCGTCACAGGGTTGTTCATTTTCGCTGCATCGAGTATTCGCGACCGTGATGAAGTGGCGCAGACTTGGCCTAGAGGGCCTATCTTGGACTATGCCTAGCCCGGCTGGCCAAGACAAGTGCCCTCTTCGAGGTTGCCGCTGCGAGTCGCGCTGCTCACAAGCCCAGGCCGCCACTTTCGATAGGAAGTGGAGCCCTCATGGCTGGTCAATCGTGGCATGGTAATCGGCTGTGGCAGGATGGTGAGCAACTCGGCCTACCTCAAGAAGCCTGGGGCTTGTCTACTGCGGTGAAGGAATTTCAATGAACCGTCGTGTGCCGAAGATTTTGGAGGCGATCTCACCACACCGCAAAGCTCTACTACGGAGGCAGTGCAGCATCCCATTCAATATCCTCCCCCCTTGGTGACATTCCTTCGAGGTCGGGTTCTGTGTACATCACGGACGCCTTCGGCAAAGACCCAGTCATCCAGCTCTCATTTGTCTTCGGAAGACTCACACGAGCCTTGCCAAGCGTCTCATCGATGCGATCGAGCATGTAGGAGAAAAATGGGTTGGACGAGATGCGAAACATTGAATCGAGACTGATCATCAATGCGCCGCGTTCGCCGCGCGGCGCCAGCGTTCCGAGCGAAACTCCGAAGCGAGGATGGTCCTTGTCTGTCGGCTGTATGCCATAGAGCTCATCGTCCAGCGGAAATGGAAGCGCGACATGCGACAGCGAAAAGATCTGGGCTGGATACTTCATCGCCAGCGCACTGGTGTTTTCATCCTTGGTCCCCGGCTCAATCACGCGCGCGACCGTTGCATCGTCTCCTTCCCGCTCATTCACGATCATCGTCAGTCTGTAGTTCACAGGCAGCGTTGGCAGCAGTCTTGACAGCGCTCGCGATGAGCTTGGATCTATCAGTGGGCCAAGCTTCGTGTACCGGTTGACGTCGAACAAAACAAGCTCGCTTCCGTTATACGGCAGGCTTGAATACAGCCTGTTGATGATCGCAGGAGTGCTGACGGTGGAGTCGATCACCGACTGGAAAGTGAGTACGGGCGGCAGATCCTCCAGCTTGCCCGCGCGGACAAGACGCGTTATCTGCCCCTGTAATGCCACGGTCAGTCGATGGCTTTGGCGTGCTCCATTGACAGGGAACGAGTTGTATTTGAACGGATTGAACTCTGGAACAATGCCCAGCCACGAAGCCTTCTCAAAAGGCGGCAGCAATGCAGGCAACGCGGCCAAACCTGCAAACTTCGCATAACGAGTCACACCTATCATGGGCGACACCAAGACAAGTTGTGCCGGTCGAACAAGACCGGGGGCTTCCAGGCTGTCGAGCGCATACTTCATGGCCAAGGCCCCGCCATTGGAGAAGCCAACCAGATGAATCGGCTGGCCAGCCCCTGCCAAGCTCCGGGCCTCACGCACAGCAAGCCTTGTGGCAGCCATCCAGCTCTCCCAATCGACGCTTGAAAGTCCCGCAGGGACCGTGCCATGCCCTGGAAGCCGCACACCGACCGCCACGAAGCCGTCATCGACATAGCGCTGCGCGATATGCCGCAAGCTGTATGGGGAGTCTGTCAGACCATGCAACAGGACAACACCCCCGATGGGTTTACCGACGGGGCGCATCTCATACGATCGGTTCCAATCGCGCTCAAAATGCCCTGGGTAGATTGGGCTTCCCTCGAAATAGCGATTCGATGGTATGCGCGCAGAGGCCGGCAAGCGATCGCTGACCTGCTGCCTGACCTGCTCGAACAGCTCTGCCTCGTGCGCCAAGTAGGCACGCCAGTCATCCTGATCGAGCTGAGCAACGCTTAGCTCTTCTGGGACATAGGTATGCCAGAGTTGAAGCGCGGGCCCTTGCCGCGCATCGTATGCACGCCATACCAACAAGCTCGCAACAAGCACAAGCAATGCGAGTGCAACGAAAAGCGCCTTTCTAACGAGGTTTGATCGAGGCTTCATTGCGAGGTGGCTATGTCCATTTACTTCTCAGGCGTCTGAACTTCGCTCAAGGAGCGACAGGCCTTGGCAATGGCGCGAGTCAATCGGGCAACCTCGTTGAGATGTTCAATCATGTCACTGGCCAAGCGGAAGTTGACTGCATCAGCCTGGTTGCGCAGTTGGAGAACCAGCATCGCATGCTGGCGCGCAGCTTCGGCCTGGGCCTCGATATCGGACTTGGCATTGACGATACGTGTCACGATATCTGACTCGGGGTGCACAATGGCATAGATGGCCAGCGAGAAGTATTCCATTACCGACCTGGTGAACTCGGATGCTTCGATGTGGTGCAAGCTGCTCTCATTGACGCCATGTGCGATGCGGCGCTGGCTGAGGATCAGCATGTTGGTGGTAGCGACCTCCCGTATGGAGTCAAGGCAGGTGCCGATGCGCGCCAGATCCACCAGTTGCTGGCCTTCGCCGTCCGTCTGGACAGCCTCCGACAGGCGCCCCACATAAGTCAGGATGGCTATGCTCAGCGCATCGGCGGCCTTGTCCTCCTCTACCAGAGAGGCAAAAGTCTGAGTATTGTTCTGAGCGACCAGCGCTGTACTGCGTTGAATCAGCTCTTGAACTTGCTGGCCGAGTACCGCCAGCTCAAGTTGGACCCGGGCTATGGCCAAGGCAGGCGTATCCACCAGGGTCTCTTCCAGGTAGCGCGGCGCGCCGGGGAGCTGCCAGTCTTTGCGAGTCGCCGGGGCCAGCCATTGCGCGAGCTTGCCAATAGGTTCTGTGAACCAGATCAGCACGGAGGTACTGAACACGCTGAACACCGTGTGGGCGTTTGCGGCTTGGCGTGGCATCTCGGCTGCAAGACGGGCTGTACCGCTCAGATCCGGCGATGACGGTGAAATATGGCGAATGAAATCTGCAAACTGCGGGATCACGAAGGCCAGAAACAGTACGCCGAGCACATTGAAGATCAAGTGGACGATACCGACCTGCGCTGCTTCCGCCGACTTGCCAATCGATGCGAGCAGCGCGGTTCCACAAGTGCCAACATTGGCACCGAGGATCAGCGCGATACCGGATTCCAGTGGCATGAGCCCCTGGCTTCCCAATGCGATCACGATGGCCAGCGTGGCCGCCGAGCTTTGCACTATGGCAGTAAAGATGGCGCCAGCGACAATGCCAAACCAGGGATTGCGCATGTCTTGCATGGCGGCGATGAAGGGCTCGTAATTGCGCAGAGGCCGCGTAGCGTCTCCCATGAACTCGATGCCAAGGAATAGCAGACCGAGCCCCATCAAAACGCCGCCCACCTCTCTCAGCACCTCTCGCCTGGCAAAACCATGGAGCAAAAAGCCCCCGGCTAACAGGAATGGCGTTACCGCCGATATGTTGAAGGCGATGATTTGTGCCGTCAGCGTGGAGCCGATGTTGGCACCCATGATCATCGGTATCGACTGCTGGAGCGTCATGAGTCCCGCAGACACGAAACCGACCAGCAGCACGGTGGTGATCGTTGAGGAGTTCAGCAATGCAGTGATGCCCGCACCGGCAAACACTCCACGAAACCTATTGGCCGTAAGAGTGCCCAGCAGTGATTGCAGGCGGGAGCCAGCAATGGCCTTGAGTGCCCCCGTCATGAGTTCCAGACCGAACAGGAACAGGGCCAGGCCGCCAATCAGCAGGCCGCCGATTTCGATCAGGTTGAGGTTGGCACTTGGCTGCATGGAGAAGGCTTTCTAAAAGCTGCCAAACCATGTGCCCAACACCAGAACTATGCTCAAGGCCAGCAGCGCACCCACAATCGACACCATGACGATATCCCGATAGCTCTCGCGATGTGTGCAGCCGCAGACCGCCAACAGTGAAACGACCGCGCCGTTGTGTGGGAGGCTGTCGAGGGTACCGGCTCCGATGACGGCCAGGCGATGCAGCAGCGAAGGGTCCAAATGGATTTGCTGTGCGATTGCCATATACGCAGGGCCTAGCGTTTCCAGGGCAATCGTGAGGCCGCCCGAAGCCGAGCCGGTCAACGCCGCCAGCAGATTGGTCGACAAGGCCAGGGAAACCAGGGGACCCGCGTCAATGTTCATCACCCAATCTCGCACGATGGCAAAGGCCGGCAGATCGGCAACCACCGCACCAAATCCTACGAGGCTGGCGACCGACATCACAGGCAGGACAGCGGCATTGGCTCCGGCGTCCACGCTGCTGCGCAAATCAGCTAAGCGGCTGCGGTGCAGCAGCAGCAATGCCACCAGACCTGAGGTCAGGCCCAGCAGCACGGCCCAGATGCCCGCGACCTGCTCGACCCGAAGACCACCAAAGCGGACCGTCTCTAGGTAGGAAAGATTGGCCCGAGGCAGAAACCACAGACCTGCCATCAGGTTCACGGCAATGACGACTACCAGGGGGATCAGTGAGCTAAGTGTGCCCGGCTGCTGATGCATATCCCCCGCTTCCCCTGCATCTCCCACGGGCCGTGCGCCATGCGCAATTTCCACTGGGTCGAAATGAGTGGCGGTACTCCCACGCTCGCGCAGTAGCGGATCTTGCGTGCTGGCCGGCGCCCGTGACGGAGGCGCATATCCTTCGGAGCTCCGACGTGCCCGCGCTTCGCTGTGAGACAGCCACCAAAGGCCGAAACCGGCCATCACTGCGGCAGCAATCACGCCCAGACCCGGAGCGGCAAACGCTGTCGTGCCAAAGAACGGCATGGGAATGGCATTTTGGATGGATGGCGAGCCTGGTAGCGCGGACATGGTGAAGGTGGAGGTCCCGAGCGCAATGGCGGCAGGCATCAGCCTCGGGGGCAGATTAGCCGTGCGAAACAAGGCATGGCCCATGGGTGCCAGCACGAAGAAGGCCACAAACAGGCTTACTCCCCCATAGGTGAGCAAGGCACCGGCCAATACGATGGCCAGCAGTGCGCGCTGAGGCCCGAGCCAGCGGGTCATGCCATGCGCAATCGACAGCACAGCGCCACTGTCGTCCATTAGCTTGCCGAAGATGGCCCCCAGGAGAAAAAGGGGAAAGTACTGCGCGACAAAGCCGGCCGCCGCCCGCATAAAGGTCACAGTCCAATGTGCCAGCAACGGCTCGCCAGAAAATGCGGCCGCGATCAGCGCGGCGACAGGCGCCAACAGCAATACGCTCCAGCCCCGGTAGGATAGCCAGACAAGGACTCCCAGTCCGACAAGGATGCCGACAAAGCTCATGCTCAGACTCCTTGTAAAAGAGCATCTAGATCGAGCGTCGAGCGCTGCCCCAGATCGGCTTGGTGCGTCGCAAGAAAGGTATCCGCTGCGTGACGGCCCTTATCGCGCAGCAGGCACAGAAACGACCATTCCGCCAGCATCTTGGAGGAGGCGCTCAGATCCTCGATCATGTCTGTGCCGATGCGGTGAATGCGCATTTCAGCCCATTGCCGCCCCTCGCTATGTCCAGGATCGGCCACCTGGCGCAACAGGGCCGTCATTCGCAACTCCTTGAGCAAAGGGGCATTGAACGAAATCTCGTTAATGCGGTTGTGAATGGCTTGCGCATTGCGCACCGGTCGATTGCGCTCTATCGGGTTGATCTGCACCAAGATCGTGTCCTGGGACTGGCAATGCCGAACCAGCGGCGTAATCGTCGGATTGCCGGCAAACCCACCGTCCCAATATTCCTCGCCATCGATCTCGACCGCATG
>JAFAIY010000154.1 GCA_019236485.1 Comamonas sp.
TCCTTGAGGTAGACCTCCATCACGGCCAGGCACACGTCCAGGCCGATCATGTCGGCCAGGGCCAGCGGGCCAATGGGCTGGTTGCAGCCCAGCTTCATGCCGGCGTCAATGTCCTCGGGCGAGGCCAGGCCTTCGGCCAGCACGAAGAAGGCTTCGTTGATCATGGGCACCAGAATGCGGTTGACCACAAAGCCGGGCGCGTTCTTGACGGTGATGGGAGTCTTGCCCAGGCGCTCGGCCAGGTCCTTGACGGCGGCGTGGGTGGCGTCCGAGGTCTGCAGGCCGACGATGATCTCCACCAGCGCCATCATGGGCACGGGGTTGAAGAAGTGCATGCCGATGAAGCGGTCGGCGCGCTGGGTCACGGCGGCCAGCTGGGTGATGGAGATCGAGGAGGTATTGGTGGCCACGATCACGTCCTGGGCCAGCAAAGCGTCGAGCTGCTTGAGGATCTTGACCTTGAGCTCGAAGTTCTCGGTCGCGGCTTCGATCACCAGCTGGGCCGACTTCAGATCGTCGTAGCTGGTCGAGGTCTTGATGCGCGCCAGGGCCGCGGCCTTGTCGGCCTCGCTGATCTTTTCCTTCTTGATCAGGCGGTCCAGGCTGCCGGCCACGGTGGCCAGGCCTTTTTGCACTGCAGCGTCCGAGATGTCCACCATCACCACGTCGATGCCGGACACGGCGCAAGCCTGCGCGATGCCGTTGCCCATGGTGCCTGCGCCAATAATGCCTACGGTTTGAATTGCCATAACGCTTGAGTCTCCTGATGTTTGCAAATTGCGTCGAACCCGAAAATATTAGCCGGGATCGGCACGGGTTTGACCCTAGTCGGGCATGGTTGGCGTGATAAGAGTCAAACCGATGACAGCGTTTTTCCGCACGACCGTGTTTTTCCTTGTTTCGCCGCCGCGCCGTCTTGGCCAGAATCTGCTGCCACAAGCAGGAGTGATGCATGCGCGACTATCTGGTGATCGGAGGCGGCTCGGCGGGAGCCGTGCTGGCGGCGAGGCTGAGCGAGGACCCGCAGGTGAACGTGAGTCTGCTCGAGGCCGGCGGCGAGGACAGCAGCGTGCTGATCCACTGCCCCGCGGGCCTGGCGCTGATGGCCAAGCAGAAAGCCTGCAACTGGAATATGAGCACGGTGCCGCAGGCCGGGCTCGGCGGCCGCCGGGGCTATCAGCCGCGCGGCAGGGTGCTGGGCGGATCCAGCTCCATCAACGCCATGATCTATGTGCGCGGCCAGCCCGAGGACTATGAATACTGGAGCGCACAAGGCAATCCCGGCTGGGGCTGGAGCGATGTTCTGCCGTATTTCCAGAAGTCCGAAGGCAATATGCGGGGCGCGGACGGCCTGCATGGCGCCGGCGGACCGCTCAAGGTCTCCGATCTGCGCGACCCCAATCCTCTGGCCCGCGCATTCGTGCAGGCCGGCGTGCAGGCCGGCCATGCGCACAACGCCGATTTCAACGGCCCCAGCCAGGAGGGTGTGGGCCTGTACCAGGTCACGCATCACAACGGCGAGCGCTGCAGCGCGGCCAAGGCCTATCTGACTCCGGTACGCGGCCGGCCCAACCTCGAGGTCATCACCCAGGCGCGCGTGCTGCGGGTGCTGCTCGAAGGGCGGCGGGCCGTGGGCGTGGAGTACGAGCAGGGCGGCCAGGTCAAACAGCTGCGCTGCCGCCGCGAGGTCCTGCTGTGTGCGGGCGCGCTGCAGTCGCCGCAGCTGCTCATGCTCTCCGGCATAGGGCCGGGCGAGCATCTGCAGCAGCTGGGCATAGCGGTGGCCCACGACCTGCCCGGCGTGGGCGAACATCTGCACGATCATCCCGATGTGGTGCAGGTCATGGACGGCCCGCAGCTCACCGACAGCTTTGGCATCTCGTTCACCGGCATCAAAAACCTCTGCCAGGCCGCAGCCCAGTGGAAGCGCCAGCGGCGCGGCATGCTGACCACCAATTTTGCCGAGGCCGGCGGCTTCATCCGCAGCCAGCCTTTGGAGGCCGTGCCCGATCTGCAGCTGCATTTCGTGGTCGGCAAGCTGGTCGACCATGGCCGCAGTACGGTGCTGGGCCATGGCTATTCCTGCCATGTCTGCATTCTGCAGCCCAGGAGCCGGGGGCGCGTGCGGCTGGCGTCCCGGGACGCGCGGGCCATGCCGCTGATAGACCCGGCTTTCTTTGCAGATGCCGACGATATGCAGCGCATGGTGCGCGGCGTGCGCCGCATGCGCGAAATTCTGGGCCAGCCCGCGCTGACCGGACTGGGCGGCAAGGAGTTCGCCCATTCGGCCGGGGCGCGCAGCGATGCGGAAATCGAGCAGCTCATCCGCGGCTATGCCGACACGATTTACCACCCCGTGGGCAGCTGCCGCATGGGGCCGGGATCGCAGGATGTGGTCGATGCGCGGCTGCGCGTGCATGGCGTGGAGAGCCTGCGCGTGGTGGACGCTTCGGTGATGCCGCGCATCGTGAGCGGCAACACCAATGCGCCGACCATCATGATTGCCGAGAAGGCCGCCGACCTGATCCGGGCCGGCAGCTGATCACAGCGGCGGCACCGAGACCGGTTCGGCCTCGCTGCGCGCGGGCTCTGGCGGGGCCAGGGTATGGATCTCTAGGCGCCCGCGACCGCGCTCCTTGGCGCTTTGCAGGGCCCGGCTGGCCTGCTCGACCAGTTCGTCCAGGCTCAGGCCGTCCCAGGTCTCGGGCGCCAGGGCGCAGCCCGCGCTGAAATCCAGATCCAGCTGCAGCTCGTACTGGGCGCCCAGCTGCATGGCCGATCTGAGCCGGGTGTACAGCGAACGCACGCCCGCGGCATCGGCATGCAGCAGCAGGCAGAAGGTCTCGCCGCTCCAGCGGCCGGCGATCTCCTCGCCGCGCATCTGCTTTTGCAGCGTGCGCGACAGCAGCTGCAGAGCCTCGTCCCCGACCGTATGGCCGTGGCGGTCGTTGACGCGCTGGAAGTGGTCCATGTTCAGCATCAACATGGCCAGGGCCAGCTGCTTGCGCTTGGCGCGGCGCAGCATGATTTGCGCCTGGCGGGTCAACGCCTGGCGGTGGAG
>JAFAIY010000337.1 GCA_019236485.1 Comamonas sp.
GGGAGGCCACGGTCACCCAGCGCAGCGGCGGCAGGCTGCGCGCGATCATGCGGCTGTCGGCCAGCGGGCCTATGCGCACGGCGGCATCAAAGCCCTCGTCCACCATGTCCACCACGCGGTCGGTAAAGCTGGCGTCGATCTGCAGGCCGGGATAGCGTTCCAGCAGCTGTCCCAGCAGCGGCGTGAGCACCACCCGCCCCAGTACCGAAGGCGCTGTCATGCGCAGCATGCCGCTGGGCTCGCAGCGCCGGTCCAGCAACAACTGGCGCGCTTCATCGAGCCCGGCAATCAGCACGGCACTGCGGTCCACCAAGGTGCAGCCATCGGGTGTGAGCGAGACATTGCGCGTATTGCGGTGCAGCAGCCGCGTGCCCAGCTCGGCCTCCAGCTGGGCGATGGCGCGCGAGATGCGGGACTGGGTGGTGCCCAGGCAGTGGGCGGCCTGGGTAAAGCTTTTGCATTCGGCCACTTTGACCAGCATGTGCACGGCGTTCAGATCCATGGCGTCTGTTGTTGATTAATGCGTATATGCATAAGTTAAACATGTTTTTTATATTTATCTTTAACCATGAATTAAATACGATGCCTGCCTGACCGGTCATTCCTGCTGCACCTGCAATGCAGCACGCTTTGGAGCTGCTTGCGCCCGCCATAGGCGCACAGCCGCTCTATTTCGAGAACGAGGACCGATGTGATGGATCACGCAAAAAACAAATATCCCGGCCTGCGCTACCCGCGCGCAGCGCTGTCCCTGCTGTCACTGGCACAGCTCATGATTGCGCTGGACGCAACGATTGTGTTTGTGGCGCTGGACGCCATGGGCCAGCATCTACAGCTGGCCCCGCACCATCTGCAATGGGTGATCAGCGGCTACAGCGTGGCGTTTGGCGGCTGTCTGCTGCTGGGAGGGCGCTGCGCCGACCTGCTGGGCCAGCGTCGCATGTATGTGGCGGCCATGGCGCTGTTCGGCCTGGCTTCGCTGGCGGGAGGCTTCGCGACCGATGCCTGGCTGCTGGTGGCAGCCCGTGCGGCCCAGGGCGTGGGCGCAGCGCTGCTGTTTCCGGCCACGCTGGCCATGATCAACACCTTGTACCGGCCCGGTGCCGAGCGCAACCGCGCGCTGGCGGTGTGGAGCATGGCCAGTGCTGCGGGCCTGGCGGCTGGCGCCTTGCTGGGCGGTGTGCTGACCCAGCTGCTGGGCTGGAACTGGGTGCTGTGGGTGCTGGTGCCGATTGCCTGGCCTTGCGCATTGGCCGCGCTGCGCTATCTGCCCGTCATGCCCGGCGTGCCGCGCCACCAGCGCCGCTTTGATGTGGCCGGCTGTATCGGCGTAACGCTGGGCAGCAGCCTGCTGGTCACGGCACTGGTGCAAGGCCCGCAATGGGGCTGGCTGGACGGGCGCACGCTGGCCGTGGTGCTGGCCGCCTTGTTGGCGCTGGCTGCATTCTTTGCCATTGAGAAGCGCGTGGCCGCACCGCTGATGCCGCTGGCCATGCTGCGCGTGCGTGGCCTGCAGCAAGCCATGCTGCTGACGCTGCTGTTCATGAGCTGCTATGGCGTGCAGTACTACTTTCTGGGCCTGTACTTTCAGCAGGTATTGGGCTGGAGCCCGCTGCAGGCAGGCTTGGCCTTTGTGCTGCCCACCATCGTTTGCACCGTGGGCATACGCTGGGCCGAGCGCGGCCTGGCGCGCCACAGTGCGCGTGCCGTGCTGATGGCCGGCTGGGCCGCGGGTCTGCTGGGCTTGGCGTGGACGGCTGCCGTGCTGCCGCTGGCGGGCAATTACTGGTGGCTGGTGCCAGGTTTTATCGTGATGAGCATAGGCCAGGGCGCGAGCTGGACCGGCATGTGGGTGCTGGTGGGCGAGGGCATTGCAGTGCAGCAGCAGGGCGTGGCCTCCGGTGTGGCGGCCACCGCCCAGCAGGTGGGTGCGGCGCTGGGGCTTGCGCTGCTGGTCATGGTGGCGGCGCTGCCCATAGCGCAGGTACAGGCAGAGGACTCGGCCAGTGCCCAGGCCTTGCGCCAGGCCAATGCGCTGGGGCTGCAATATGCGGAATGGGGCACGGCCTTGATTGCCTTGCTGGCGCTGCTGGTCTGCGCGGCCATGGAGCGCCAGCCGCAGCTGCTGCAGCCCAAGCCTCGGGCTCGCAGCACAGCCTGAACTGGGCCATAGATAAAAAGAGCTGCCAGCGCTTTTCTGTCAAGCGCTGGCAGCTCCTTGTTTGATAGTGCTGGTTCAGCTCAGCAGCAGTGCATCATCGGCGAGTTTTTCGCCGCGCACCTTCTCGAACATATGCAGCAGATCGGGCACGTCCATCCGGGCGCGCTCTTCGCCGCTAACGTCCAGAACCACTTGGCCCTGGTGCAGCATCACGGTGCGCGTGCCCACGTCCAGCGCCTGGCGCATGCTGTGCGTGACCATCATGGTGGTGAGCTTGGTTTCCTGCACGATGCGCGCGGTCAGCTGCAGCACGAAGTCGGCGGTGCGTGGGTCGAGGGCGGCCGTGTGCTCGTCGAGCAGCAGGATGCGCGAGGGCTGCAGCGCCGCCATCAGCAGGCTCACGGCCTGGCGCTGGCCGCCCGAGAGCAGGCCGATGCGGTCGGTGAGTCGGTTTTCCAGACCCAGGCCCAGCGTGGCCAGGCGTTCGCGGTACAGATCGCGGTTGGCGTTCTTCACGGCCTTGGACAGGCCGCGGAAGTTGCCGCGCTCATGGGCCAGCGCCATGTTTTCCTCGATCGACAGGTCTTCGCAGGTGCCGGCCATGGGGTCCTGGAACACGCGCGCCACCTGCTTGGAGCGCGCCCAGACGGGCATGCGCGTCATGTCTATGCCGGCGATCTCGACTCTTCCCTTGTCCACGCTCTGGTCGCCCGAGACGCAGTTGAGGAAGGTGGACTTGCCAGCGCCGTTGGAGCCGATGACGGTAACGAACTGGCCGTCGGGGATCTCTAGCGAGAGGCCGCGCAGAGCGCGCGTCTCGATGGGCGTGCCGGGATTGAAGGTCAGTTCCAGGTTTTGTGCATTCAGCATGGTGTTCTCCGCAGTTTCTTCTTATTTGCGCTTGGCGAGTTTTTTCTTGAGCTGCGGTATCACCAGGGCCACGGTCACCAGCACGGCCGTGACCAGGTTCAGGTCCTGGGCCTTGAGGCCGATGGCATCGATGTTCAGGGCCGCGGCGATGAAGAAGCGGTAGACGATGGCGCCGATGACCACGGCCAGCGTGGCCCAGATGATCTTGCGCGAGGGCAGGATGCTCTCGCCCACGATCACGGCAGCCAGGCCGATGACGATGGTGCCGATGCCCATGGAAATGTCGGAGCCGCCCTGGGTCTGCACGAACAGCGCGCCGGCCAGGCCGACCAGGGCGTTGGAGATCGCCATGCCCAGCAAGATCATGGCGCCGGTGTTCACGCCCTGGGAGCGGGCCATGCGTGCATTGGAGCCCGTGGAGCGAATCGCCAGGCCGCGTTCGGTGGCGAAGAACCAGTCCAGCGCCAGCTTAACCACGAGCACGAAGCCCATCAGGATGATGGGGCGCATCACATAGTCGGGGATGCTGTCTGGCTGCAGCATGGTGAACAGCGTGGGATCGTTGATCAGGGGGACATTGGGGCCGCCCATGATGCGCAGATTGACCGAGTACAGGCCGATCATCATCAGGATGGAGGCCAGCAGGTCCATGATCTTCAGGCGCACATTGAGCCAGCCGGTGATGAAGCCCGCCACGGCACCGGCGGCGGTGCCGGCCAGCGTGGCCAGCCAGGGATTCGTGCCCTGGGAAATCAGCACGGCGCAGATGGCGCCGCCGAGCGGGAAGCTGCCGTCCACCGTGAGGTCGGGAAAACGCAGCAGGCGAAAGGAGATGAAGACACCCAGCGCTACCAGGCTGAAGATCAGGCCGATTTCAACGGCACCGAGCAGGGAAAAGAGAGACATACGGTAAGCGGCTGTGCGCGAAAAACGTATTAAAAAAGGCAGGGCCCTGTGTGTTGTCAAGGCTCCTGCCGCTGTTGCCGCGCTGCCGGGGCTTGTGGCCGCAGCGCAGCCCGGGACTTACTTCACGACCTGAGCAGCAGACTTGATCAGGGTGTCGGACAGCTTCACGCCTTGCTTTTCGGCGGCGCCGGGGTTCACGAACAGCTCCATCTTGGTGCTGACTTCGGGCTTGATGTCGCCGGGCTTCTCGCCCTTGAGGATGCGCACCACCATGCGGCCGGTCTGTTCGCCCAGGTCGCGGTAGTTGATGCCGTAGGCGGCCACGGCGCCGCGCTTGACGGAGTCGGTGTCCGAAGCCACCAGGGGAATCTTGGCGTCCTGGCCGACCTTGACCAGGGATTCATAGGCCGACACCACGTTGTTGTCGGTGTTGGTGTAGATCACGTCCACCTTACCCACCAGGGAGCGCGCGGCGCTGCTCACGTCCACCGAGCGGGGAGCGGCGGCCGTTACCAGGGTCCAGCCCATCTTGGGCAGCAGGGTCTGCAGTTCCTTCACGACCACGGCAGAGTTGGCTTCGCCGGGGTTGTAGACCATGCCGATGCGCTTGGCATGGGGCACGACCTGCTTGACCAGGTCCATCTGCTTGTCCAGGGCCAGCAGGTCGGACACGCCGGTCACATTGTTCTTGGAGGGCTCCCAGCTGGCGACCAGCTTGGCGGCCACGGGGTCGGTCACGGCGGAGAACACCACGGGCACGGTCTTGGTGGCGGCGATCACGGCCTGGGCCGAGGGCGTGGCGATGGCCACGATGGCATCGGGCTTGTCACCCACGAACTTGCGGGCGATCTGAGCGGCGGTGCCGGTGTTGCCCTGGGCGCTCTGGTACTGCCATTTCAGGCTCTTGCCTTCTTCGTAGCCGGCGGCCTTGAGGGCGTCCTTGACGCCATCGCGCACAGCGTCCAGAGCAGGGTGCTCGACAATGGCGGTCACGGCCACGGACTTGGTCTCCGCGGCGTAGGCACCCGAAATGGCGGAAATGGCCAAAGCCAGTGTGCCCATGCGGGCCCAGGACAGCTGTTTCATGTGTATCTCCAGCGTTTGTTGTGTGTTTCAGATGGTGTTTAAGACGGCTGTACATGAATACACAGCGCCTCGCGGCAAAGTCTACTGCACCGATCTGCTTGTCTCGTCGCTTCAGATAACCCTGTTTATCCCTATATGGCAATCGCCAAAAAATGGCATGAAAGCTGCAAAAAGCTGAGATTTACTGGGTCAAGCCTGCATTAATGTATGGAAAACATCCGCAATTTTGCGTCGTGCAGGTCTTTAATCATGGGTTTGGCTGCACTTTTCCTGCGTTGTGTCGGGTTTGCTGCTGGAGTTTTTGCTAATTGCCTTGTTTTTGATCAGCTGCATAAGCCGGCGTCATAGCGTTTGCAAGCGGTGGTGCTGGCGTTTTCCGGCGCTGCGTTGGCCTGGGTCGCGAGCGCAATTTGCGCGTCTTTGGCGGATATGTCCTTTATGGCGACGCGGCCTATAAAAAAAGCCTGCGCGGGCAAAGCCGGCGCAGGCTTGGTTGCGGGTCTGGGCCGCTGGGATTACATGCCCGAATAGTTGGGGCCGCCGCCGCCTTCTGGCGTGATCCAGACGATGTTCTGCGTCGGATCCTTGATGTCGCAGGTCTTGCAGTGCACGCAGTTCTGCGCATTGATCTGCAGGCGCTGCTTGCCGGCATCGGCCTCGTCCTCGACAAACTCGTACACCCCCGCCGGGCAGTAGCGCTGCTCGGGGCCGGCGAACTTGGTCAGGTTCACGTTGACGGGAATGCTGGCGTCCTTGAGCGTCAGGTGCGCGGGCTGGTTCTCGGCGTGGTTGGTGTTGCTGATGAAGACGCTGGAGAGGCGGTCAAAGGTCAACTTGCCGTCGGGCTTGGGATACTCGATGGGCGTGCATTCGGCCGCGGGCTTGAGGTAGGCGTGATCGGGCTTGTTGCGGTGCAGCGTCCAGGGGATGTTGCCGCGCAGCACGAACTGCTCGAGGCCGTTCATCAGCGTGGCCGTGGTCAGACCCTTCTTGAACCAGGCCTTGAAGTTGCGGGCCTTCCACAGCTCGTCATACAGCCAGCTGTTCTCGAAGCTATAGGTATAGGCGCTGAGTTCGTCGTGCTGACGGCCGGCGACCAGGGCGTCGTAAGCGGCCTCGGCGGCCAGCATGCCGGTCTTGATGGCCGCGTGGCTGCCCTTGATGCGGCTGACGTTGAGGAAGCCGGCGTCGCAGCCCACCAGAGCGCCGCCCGGGAAGACAAAGCGCGGCAGGCTGGAGATGCCGCCGGCCGTGATGGCGCGCGCGCCGTAGGAGATGCGCTTGGCGGGCTTGATGCCCTGGGACTCGTCGCCTTCGAGGTAGTAGCGGATGTTGGGATGGGTCTTCCAGCGCTGCATCTCCTCGAACGGAGACAGATAGGGGTTGCTGTAGTCCAGACCGGTGATGAAGCCCAGCGTCACCAGATTGTCTTCAAGGTGATAGAGGAAGGCGCCGCCATAGGTGTCGCTCTTCATGGGCCAGCCGGCGGTATGCAGCACCATGCCGGGCTTGTGGCGCTTGGGGTCGATTTCCCAGAGTTCCTTCACGCCGATGCCATAGGTCTGCGGGTCGCGGTTGGCGTCCAGGCTGAACTTGGCGATCACCTGCTTGCCCAGGTGACCGCGCGCGCCTTCGGAGAAGATGGTGTACTTGGCATGCAGTTCCATGCCCAGCTGGAAGTCGCCCGTGGGCTCGCCGTCCTTGCCCACGCCCATATTGCCCGTGGCCACGCCCTTGACCGAGCCGTCTTCGTTGTACAGCACTTCGGCGGCCGCAAAACCGGGGAAGATTTCCACGCCCAGGGCTTCGGCCTGCTCGGCCAGCCACTTGGTGAAGAAGCCCAGGCGCACGATGTAGTTGCCTTCGTTGTGGAAGCACTTGGGCAGCAGCCAGTTGGGGGTGCGCAGCGAGCTCTTCTCGCCCAGGAACACCATGGCGTCGTCGGTCACGGGCTGGTTCAGGGGCGCGCCCTTTTCCTTCCAGTCGGGGATCAGCTCATTGAGCGCACGCGGGTCCATGATGGCGCCCGACAGCGTATGGGCGCCGGGTTCCGAGCCTTTTTCCAGCACGACGACGGAGACATCCTGACCTTTTTCGGCAGCCAGCTGCTTGAGGCGGATGGCCGTGGCCAAGCCACCGGGGCCCCCGCCCACCACCACCACGTCATATTCCATGGCCTCGCGCGGGCCGTACTGGGCCAGGATTTCTTCGTTTGTCATCGGGAGAGTCTCGCTTGAATAATGAATTGGAAAACCGGCGTGCGCGGCCTGGCAGCTAGCTGCTGGAAAAAACCGCGATGCGGGCGATTCTATGCTGGCCTTTCGGCACGACCGTGCAGATTTGGCGACAGCGTCTCGCTGCATGTTGCGGCACAGTCCATAGGCTAGTGCCCGTGCCGGGCAGCGCCATCCCTCAAAGCAACTAGAGCGGGTCTGGGATGCAAGGCCCGGAAAGCCCAATCAGACAGGAGACAAAGTGCTATGAAAATTGAGTTGCCGGAACAGAAGAAGCAGGTCTATGAAACGCGCTTTCCCGTGCGTTGGGGCGATATGGACGCCATGGGCCATGTGAACAACGCCCAGTACTTCCGCTATCTGGAGACGGCCCGCATCGACTGGATGCGCAGCATAGGCCTGAATCCCGACCCGAGCGGCCAGGGGCCGGTCATCGTCAATGCCTTCTGCAATTTCTATCAGCAGCTCAGCTATCCCGACGAGGTGCTGCTCAAGATGTTCGTCAGCGACCCCGCCCGCACGACCTTCGAGACCTGGGCCACCATGGAGCGGGTGGCCCAGCCCGGCGTGATCTGCGCGGCGGGCGGCGGCACGGTGATCTGGGTGGACTTTCCCCGGCAGAAGGCCGCGGACCTGCCGGACTGGATACGTGCCATGGCGCAGGCCTGATTTGTTCGGAAAACCGAATTTAATCTGCGGGTCTGGTTCGGAAATTCGATGGTCTTCATGCAAAAAAGTATGCTGCTTATAAGTAAATCATGGATTTAGGCGCGAAATCCTAGTTGGCACGGTATGTGCTTTGATCGTGCAGGCCGCGCCAGAGCGGCTGCCTAAAGCTGGGGCTTGCTCGCCGGAATGGATTCA
>JAFAIY010000440.1 GCA_019236485.1 Comamonas sp.
TCGGGCCTGTCGCGCATCGCTCCCGGCACCGTGGGAACGCTCTGGGCCTGGCTGGCCTATCTGGTGCTGCAGCTGTGGCTGGACAAAACCCAGCTGGGCTGGCTGATTGCGGCCAGCATTCCCCTAGGCTGGTGGGCCTGCACCGTGACCGCCCAGCATATGCGCGTGGCCGACCCCGGCCATGTGGTCTGGGACGAGGTCGTGGCCATGTGGCTGATTCTCTGGCTGACCATGCCCATGGGCTTCTGGGGCCAGCTGCTGTGCTTTGCGGTGTTCCGCTTTTTCGATGCCGTCAAACCCCAGCCCGTCAAATGGGCGGACCGCATGTTCAAAGGCTTCGGGCCGCGCGGCGGCTGGGGCATCATGTGGGACGACCTGGTCGCCGCCTTCTGCTCGCTGCTGGTGATTGCGCTGTGGCGGCATTTCTTCGGCAGCTGAGCCGAACCCCAGAGATTCGAGAGGAGAACGCCATGGCCGCAGAACCCCCAAGCATTGACGAACTGGTCCGGCTGCTGGCGGCCAGACTCGGCGACAGGGGCTGGATGCTGGCCACGGCCGAGAGCTGCACGGGCGGCATGATCGCCGCGGCCTGCACCGATCTGGCGGGCTCCAGCAACTGGTTCGAGCGCGGTTTCGTGACCTACTCCAACGCGGCCAAGACCGAGATGCTGGGCGTGCCCGCCGCCATGATCGCCGAGCATGGCGCCGTCAGCGAGGCCGTGGCGCGCGCCATGGCCGAAGGCGCGGTTCGCCGCTCGGGCGCACAGGTCGGCATTGCGGTGACGGGGATTGCAGGGCCCGGCGGCGGCTCGGCCGAGAAGCCCGTGGGCACGGTCTGGTTCGGCTGGAGCGTGAACGCCGAGGTTCAGGCCCATGCGCTGCGGCTTGAAGGGGGCCGGGCGGAGGTGCGCCAATCCTCGGTACGCCATGCGCTGCAGCAGCTGCTCAAGCTCATGGGCGGCTGACGACCTCAGTACACCAGCTGCGCCTGCAGGCCGCAGTTGAGCTGTGCGCCGACCCCCGTCTGGGCCAGGTCTATGCCCAGGGCCTTGAGCAGCACATTGACCAGCGGGTCCAGCAGAGGGGACAGCAGGCCCTGGACAATGCCTTGCAGCAGACCGAGCAGGCCGCTCAGCACCGAGCTCACGACCTGAAGCAGCGCCTGTATCCCGCCGGGACTGGCGCGGGGGTCGTTGGGCAGAGGCTGCAGCAGATTCAGGCTGCTGAGCGTAGCCCCCAGGCTGCCCACGATATTGTTGGCGGACAGCGCTTTCCATAGCGGACTGTCGGCCAGGCGTGGAGGATTGTCGAAGGTGAACTGCGGGTCCGTGTTTGCGGCCACGGGGGTATCGACCTTGATGCCCAGGCCGCCAAAATACTGGGGCGTGCGCTTGCCAAAACCGTCGCAGCCTATGCAGTCCAGGCGCAGCACGGGCAGAGCCGAATTCTGAAGCGGCGCCTTGCTGCCAAAAGCCTGGCTCTTGGCCTCGTCCAGGGAGTTGCCCAAACGGCCCAGGTGGATATCGGCCGCCGCCGTACGCGCATTGGTCACCAGCTTTTTGCCGCCCGCATCGCAGCTGTAATCCGTGACATAGGCCTGACCTCCGCCAAGGTCCAGGCTCAGATCCAGCCGGCTGGGCGGCGGCAGAATCGTCATATCGGCATATCCGCTCAGATTGCCCAGCAGCGCATTCACCAGGGCAATGGCCGGGGACAGAGGCTTGAGCAGCGCATCCACGGTCTGGAACAGGCCGCCCAGCACCGGAGACTCCACCGAGGCCAGCACGCGCACCTGCGCGGTGCGCACATAGATGCGATCGGCGCCCAGGGGGTTGAGCTTGGCTCGGGCCGGGTCTCCCACGGAAGACATCTGCGGCGGCTCTATCACCTTGGCGAAGACGTTGAGATTCGCCAGGCCGGCAATGGGCACGGCCACGGCCGCAGACGCCGCGCTATTGCCGTTGCCGACCTGTATGAAGCCCTGCACCAGGTCGAAGGCATTCAGGCCCAGGTCCAGCGCCGAGGAATCCAGCCCCGTCTGCAGATTGAGCAGCTGCGAAAGCTTGAGCGTCAAGGCCGGTGCGCCCAGGGCGGCCGTCGCCAGCTGATTGAGCGCCTGAAGCGTCACGCTGGCGGTGCTTGCGCTTTGCTGCACGGCGTCCACCATGGTCTGCAGCAGCACGCCCACGGTCACATCGGCGTTGAGCAGTTGATCGTAGTTGCCGGCCTGGACGCCCAGGCGCGGGGCCAGCAGGTTCAGAAACTGCAGCAGATTGACCTGGGTACCCAGCAGCCCGTTCCAGCCCAGCGCGTCCAGCTTGATATTGGAGCCCAGCAGGCCGCTCAGAAGCGTGTTCAGCAGCGCCGATTGCGTGGTGTCGACCTGCAGCAGAGTGGTGCGAATGCTCAGGGCCGCAGCCGGCTGAGGACGCCAGGCCACGGCCTTGGCGCTGACCACTCTGGAGTTGCGTCCCCCGGCGTCCCAGATGAAGAAAAACGGCACGCTCCGGCTCAGCTGCACCCGGCTGGCGTTGAAAGGGTTCTGCCCTGCCGCAAACATATCGCTGGCCGTCGCTCCCGTACGGCTCTTGCTCCAGTTGCCGCACTCGATGGCCAGTTCCTGGGGCTTGGCTCCATTCTGGGCGGCGTTTTGCTGCGCACTGCCCGTGCAGTCCTGCATGCGGGTCACCGAGGCTCCGGCCAGCGCCGCCAGATCCGCGATCTTCTGCAGCTCCCGCTTCTGCCAGAACACATTGCCGATATCGATAGTCGCCAGGCAGATCACGGCCACCATCAGCCATAGCGCGCCCAGAGCGGCGACCGAGCCGGACTGACGGTGCACCTTGGCCGGGTCTGCTGCACGGAGTCGCATGCGCATTCGCCTCGAGGCAGCCGCTCAGCGGCTGCCTCCCGATTTATTGCCCAGCAGGGCATCGGAGCTGGCGGGAATCTTGTGGGTAAAGCTCTCCAGATAGCGCTGGTAGCTGCGCTGGGCCACATCGCTGGTCACGGGATAGGTGTTGCGCGATGCGGCCTGGCCGCCGGCCTGCAGCGCCAGCAGATGGCTGGTCGCATCGCCCACGCGATTGCCGGGACCGGGCGCCGCGGCCTGCGCG
>JAFAIY010000500.1 GCA_019236485.1 Comamonas sp.
CGTGGCGCTGCAGGACAGCCAGTTCACCGAATACACCGAGCTCATGGGCCGCGTCACGCCCGGCAACCAGGCCGCCGTGGACTGGCTGGCGCGGCTGCAGGCCAGCTTCGAGGGTCTGGGCTATACGGCGTCCCAGGCCCATGGCGCCGCGCTCGCGGAACTGGGCAATGTGGTGCACCACCAGGCTTTCTTCATGGCCTGCCAGAACCTGTACCAGTGGCTGGCCCTGGTGGCCGCGCTGGCCGCCGTGGTGGTCAGCGTGCAACGGCATCTGAAGTAACCCGCCAGCCCTGGGACAGCGAGCAAGGGCCTATGCCGGCCGCGCCGCCCCGCTTCGAGGCTCTCGCCCCTTCCCAGAGAGAGGGGGCGCCGGGCACCGGGAAGCGGCACAGCCGCTCAGCAGGTGCGACTCAGCCAGCGCTGCGCCAGCTTGACCCAGAAGGTGGCGCCCAGAGGAATCAGCTCATCGTTGAAGTCGTAGCTGGGGTTGTGCAGCGTGCAGGGCCCGCCGCCATGGCCCAGGGCGCGGTGGTCGCCGTCGCCGTTGGCGATAAAGCAGTAGGCGCCGGGCTTTTCGAGCAGCATGAAGGCGAAGTCCTCGGCGCCCATGGACGGCTCCTGGGGCACCACGCCGGCATCGCCCAGGATCTCGCGCATGACCTGCTGGGCAAACTCGGCTTCAGGGGCGCTGTTGATCGTGGGCGGGTAGTTGCGCACGAACTCGAACTCGCAGCGCGCGCCATGGGCCGCGCAGATGGACTCGCTGACCTGCTGCATGCGCTGCTCGATCAGGTCCAGCACCTCCAGTGTGAAGGTCCGCACCGTGCCCTGCAGCTCCACGCTGTCGGGCACCACATTGGTGGCCTCGCCCGCATGGACCATGGTGACCGAGACCACGCCGGCCTCTATGGGCTTGACGTTGCGGCTGACTATGGTCTGCAGGGCCATGATGAGCTGGGCCGCCACGGGCACGGGGTCTATCACCATATGCGGCATGGCCGCGTGACCGCCCTTGCCGCGCACCACGATCTTGAACTCGTTGCTCGAGGCCATGGCCGGCCCCGCGCCCACGGCCATGGTGCCGGCCTGCATGCCGGGCCAGTTGTGCATGCCAAACACGGCCTGCATGGGGAACTGCGTGAACAGCCCGTCCTTGACCATTTCGCGCGCGCCGCCGCCACCTTCCTCGGCGGGCTGGAAGATGGCGTAGACCGTGCCTTCGAAGCTGTCGCGGTGGGCCGCCAGATACTGGGCCGCCGCCAGCAGCATGGCCGTATGGCCGTCGTGGCCACAGGCATGCATCTTGCCCGCATGGCGGCTCGCATGCTCAAAGGTGTTGAACTCCTGCATGGGCAGGGCGTCCATGTCGGCGCGCAGGCCTATGGCGCTGCCGCTCTTGCCGCCGTCGCGGCCGTGGATGATGCCCACCACCCCGGTCTTGCCCAGGCCCCGGTGCATGGCTATGCCCCATTCGCCGAGCTTGGCCGCAACCAGATCCGAGGTGCGGATTTCCTCAAAACACAGCTCGGGGTGGGCATGGATATCGCGGCGCAGCGCGGCGATCTCGGTTGCGCTTTCCTGAAGTTCGGGCAGCAAGGCCATGCGCTCTCTCCTTGGGGTCATCAATGGCAGGGCCTACATGATGGGCCAAAGCGAGAGCGGTTGCGCCCCGCCAGGCAAAAAGCCTCAGACGCGGACCTTGCCATCCGCCGTGAGCATGGACAGCTCCACAAAGCGCGACCTGCCTGCCTGAGTCTTGAAGGCGATGGGAAAGCCCGCGACCTGGTGGCCGTTCATGGCATCCAGTGCGGCCACCAGGGCCTCGCGCTGCGGCTTGCCGCCGGCCGCGGCCGTCTTCAAGGCCTCGGCCACGATGCGCGCGGCCAGATAGCCTTCCATGCTGGAATGGTTGAGCGCCACCTTGCTGCCGTCCTTTTGCACCGCGCTCTGGAATTCGCGGGCAATCGGCAAAGAGGTCTTGTAGGGCGAGGGCACGACCTGGCTGACCACCACGCCTTCGGCCGCCTTGCCCAGGGTCTGGGCCAGGGCCGAAGTGCCGACAAACGAGACGTTGTAGAACTGCCCGCCGTAGCCGGCCTGGCGCGCGGCGCGCACAAAGGCCGCGCTGGCCGCATAGGTGCTGACCTGCACGATCACATCGGCGCCCAGCGGCACCAGGGTCTTGACGGCCTTGGCGACATCCTGCGAGTTGCGCTCCACCGTGGCCGAGCCCACGGGTTTCAGGCCCTGGGCCTGCAAGGCCTCGGTCACGCCCTCCAGGCCCGACTGGCCATAGGCATCGTTCTGGTGGAAGACGGCGATCTTCTTGAGGCCCAGCGCGGTCAGCTGCTTGACCATGAGCGCGGTTTCCTCGGCATAGGAGGCGCGCACATTGAAGACCAGCTGTGCGAGCTTGGGGTCGCGCAGGCCCTGGCCGCCGGTCAGCGGCGCGATCAGCGGCACCTTGGCCTGCTGCAGCAGGGGCAGGGCCGCCATGCTGGTGGGCGTGCCCAGATAGCCGAACAGGGCCAGCACGTCTTCGGACAGGAACTTCTTGGTATTGGCGATGCAGCGCTCGGGCTCATAGCCGTCGTCCAGCGTGCGCAGCTCCACCATGCGCCGGCCTATGCCGCCCTGGGCATTGAGCTGATCGAAGAACAGCTTGGCCCCCTGCGAAAAATCCGTGCCCAGCTGGGCCGAAGGCCCGCTCAGCGCACAGGATTGCCCCAGCACGATGGTGCCTCCCGCATCCTGCGCCCGGCCGTTCACGGCCCATGCTGCGGCCGCCATGCCGGCTACCGCTCCCGCAAACTGCCTGCGGTTCCATCCCTCTTGTTGCATTGTTTGCCCTCTCTAAGCACCAGTCCATCGTTGCGGGCCCGATCGGCCCGGTCGTTGTTATGCGGAATCTCACGCTTTCTTGGCGTGGATGCGGCCCGCATAATAGGCCGCCTGAATACCCCTATCGAGGGTTAGCCCTGATTTTTGCGCCTCCATGCCATGACCCACATTGCTCAAGTACGCGGCGCCTGTCCGCATGACTGCCCCGACACCTGCGCCCTGGTGACCACCGTCGTCGACGGCACGGCCATCAAGGTTCAAGGCAACCAGGAACATGCCCATACGGGCGGCGTGCTCTGCGCCAAGGTCAGCAAATACACGGAACGCACTTACCACGCCGAGCGCGTGCTGCAGCCGCTCAGGCGCGTCGGCCCCAAGGGCAGCGGCCGCTTCGAGCCGGTGAGCTGGGAGCAGGCCCTGGACGACATCGCCGCCCGCCTGCACGCCATCGCGCAACGCGATCCCGAGGCCATACTGCCCTACAGCTATGCGGGCACCATGGGCATGGTCCAGGGCGAGAGCATGGACCGGCGCTTCTTCCACCAGCTCGGGGCCAGCCTGCTGGACCGCACCATCTGCGCCAGCGCCGGCAGCGAGGCGCTGGCCGCCACCTACGGCGGCAAGCTGGGCATGCGTGTGGAGTTCTTTGCCGAGAGCCGGCTGATCCTGATCTGGGGCAGCAACAGCATCGCCAGCAATCTGCACTTCTGGCGCTACGCTCAGGAGGCCAAGCGCCAGGGCGCCAAGCTGGTCTGCATAGACCCGCGCAAAAGCGAGACCGCCGACAAATGTCACGAGCATCTGCAGCTGCTGCCCGGCACCGATGCGGCCCTGGCCCTGGCGCTGATGCACGAGCTGATCGTCAACGACTGGCTAGACCACGACTATCTCGCCCAGCACACACAAGGCTGGGACGCTCTGAAAGCCAGGGCACTGCAATGGCCGCCCGAGCGTGCGGCCCAGGTCTGCGGCCTGGAGGCGGAGCAGATCCGCCGACTCGCGCGCGACTACGGCACGACAAAGCCCGCGGCGATTCGCCTGAACTACGGCATGCAGCGCGTGCGTGGCGGCGGCAATGCCGTGCGCGCCATTGCCTGCCTGCCCGCGCTGGTCGGTGCCTGGCGCGAGCGCGCGGGCGGCCTGCTGCTTTCGAGCTCGGGAGCATCGCCATTCAAGCGGGCGGCGCTGCAGATGCCGCAGCTGCTGGGCCCGCGCCGGCCGCGCACGCTCAATATGAGCACCATAGGCGATGTGCTGCTGCATCAAGGCGACGCCGCTTTCGGCCCCAGGGTGGAAGCCGTCGTGGTCTACAACAGCAATCCCGTGGCCGTGGCGCCGGAGTCGGCCAAGGTGGCCGCGGGCTTTGCGCGCGAGGACCTGTTCACCGTGGTGCTGGACCACTTCCTCACCGACACCGCCGACCATGCCGACTATGTGCTGCCCGCCACCACGCAGCTCGAGCACTGGGACATCCACGGCAGCTACGGCCATACCGATGTGCTGCTCAACCGCCCCGCGATCGCGCCGCAGGGCCAGGCGCGCAGCAATGCCCAGATCTTCCGCGACCTGGCAGCCCGAATGGCCAGTCTGGACCCGGCTTTTGCCGCCGCCCATTTCCAGGACTCCGATGAAGCGCTATGCCGCATGGCGGTTGCGGATACGGCCATTGATTTTGAGGAATTGCTGCAGCAGGGCTTTGCGCATATTCCGCTGCCCGAAGCGCCTTTTGCCGCGGGCGGCTTTGCCACGCCGTCCGGCAAATGCGAGTTCGACAACCCGGCGCTGGCCAGGCTGGGCATCAACACCCTGCCCGACCATGTGCCGAACTACGAGGCTCCGACCACGGAGTTCCCGCTGGCCATGATCTCGCCGCCGGCGCGCAACTTCCTCAACAGCACTTTTGCCAATGTGGCCAGCCTGGCCCGCATGGAAGAGCGCCCGCTGCTGGAGCTGCACCCCGACGACGCGGCCGCACGCGGCATTGCCGACGGCGATAGGCTGCGCGTGTTCAACGCCCGCGGCGAGCATGTCTGCCATGCGGCCATCAACGGCCGGGCGCGCGCGGGCGTGGTCGTGGGCCTGGGCCTGTGGTGGCGCAAGCACGGCGAGAACGGCACGAATGTCAACGAGCTCACCCACCAGCAGCTCAGCGACATCGGGCGTGCGCCCTGCTTCTACGACTGCGCGGTACAGGTGGCCAAGGCCGAGATCGCGGCATAAGCCCTAGCTTCCGGATCTTGAGCACCGCCGGATAATGCAGACCTGCCTTCAACGACCATGCGAGCCGCCGGCATCCCCGCACCGGGATGCAGCCCGCCCCGCCCGATTGACTTGACGAAACCTCCCAAGATGAACATGAGCGGCAGGGTCAAGGTGCGACCTCTGGTCCGCCTGGATCTGCGCCGCCTGATCCTGGCCCTGACCATCTGCAGCGCCGTGCTCCCGTTTGCCAACACCTTCTACGCGGGCTATCAGGTGCAGCGCCAGCAGCTGATAGACAACACGCTGGAAGGCCATTACGCCTATGCCACCAAGCTGGCGCGCAGCACGGACGACTTTCTGCAGTCGGCACTGCAGCAGCTGGCCTACAGCGCCAAGCTGCTCGCGCCCCATATGCGGGATGAGCGCTACCTGGGCCGCGAGGTCGACCGGCTGCGGCTGCAGACCCAGAGCTTCAACTCCGTCACCATCATCGACGACACCGGCTATGTGCTGGCCACCTCTCCCGAGACCCTGCAGATCAAGGGCAAGACGCTGCAAAGCGCGGGCGTGGTCGAAACCCTCACGGCCAAGAGGCCTGTGATCAGCCAGCCCTATATGTCGGTCACGGGCAATTTCATCGTCTTCATCTCCCAGCCCATCTTTGCCGCCGGCGGCCAATACCTGGGCGCCGTGGGCGGCAGCATCTACCTCAAGCAGGACAACATGCTGGACACGCTGCTGGGCTCGCACTTCTACCAGGACAGCTCCTATATCTATGTGGTGGACAAGAACAAGCACATCATCTACCACCCCGATGCCAAGCGCGTGGGCGATGTCGTCCTGAACAATCTGGCCATCAACCGGGTCAGCGCCGGCGAATCCAGCCGCGCGGCGCTGACCAACAGCCAGGGCGTGGAGATGCTGGCCGGCTATGCAGTCGTGCCCTCCACGGGCTGGGGCATCGTGGCCCAGCGGCCCAAGCTCGCCACGCTGGCCCCGCTCAACACGCTCATGAGCTCCGTGCTCTACAGGACCCTGCCCCTGGTCCTCATCATGCTGGTGGTGATCTGGTGGAGCGCCCGCTACATTGCCCATCCCCTGCGCCAGCTGGCCGACGGCGCGCGCGACATGGACAAGCCGGAGACCGCGCAGACCATTCGCTCCGTCAAATCCTGGTATTTCGAATCGCAGGAGATGAAGAAGGCCATGCTCAAAGGCATTGGCCTGCTGCAGCGCAATATCTCCAAGCTGCGCGAGGACGTGAACACCGACCCGCTCACGGGACTCGGCAACCGCCGCCATCTGGAGGCCGCGATCGCCGCCCTGCAGGCCCAGCAGACGCCGTTTGCCGTGGTCGCCATCGACATCGACCACTTCAAGCAGATCAACGACAGATTCGGCCACGATACCGGCGATGCCGTGCTCAGGCAGCTGGCCCAGCAGATACGCACGGTCTCGCGCGCCGAGGACATCCCCTGCCGCGTGGGCGGCGAGGAATTCCTGCTGCTGCTACCCCAGGCCTCGCTGCACAGCGCCCTGCAGATGGCCGAGCGCCTGCGCGCGCTGGTGGAAAGCACGGAGCTGCCCGAGGTGGGCCGCATCACCATTTCCTCGGGAGTCGCGCACTGGCCCTACAGCGACGATGAGGTCAAGGCCGTGTTCCAGCAGGCCGACGCCATGCTCTATGCGGCCAAGCATGGCGGCCGCAATCGCGTGGCGGGATAGGCTTGCCCGAAGGCGGCTCAAACAAAAAAGGCCCGGTGATTCCGGGCCTTTTTTGTGGAGCGGCGGCGCTCAGTCCAGCTTGACGCCTGCGGCCTTGATGACCTGGCCCCAGCGCTTGGATTCCGCGCGCGCCAGTTGCTGGAACTGCTCGGGCGTGCCGGGCAGGGCTTCCATGCCGAAGTCGGCCATGCGCTTGACCACATCGGGGTCCTTCAGCGCCTTCTGCAGATCGCCGTTGATGCGCTGCACGAGGGCGGGCGGCATGCCCTTGGGACCCAGAATGCCCTGGAAGGCATAGACCTCGGAGTCCTTCAGGCCCTGCTCGGCCAGCGTGGGCACATTGGGCAGATTGGGCACGCGCTTGGCCGTGCCAATGGCCAGGGCACGCACCTTGCCGGACTGGATCACGGGCAGGCCCGAGGCCAGGTCCAGGAACATGCAAGGCACCTGGCCGCCCATCACATCGGCCAGCGCGGGCGCAGCGCCCTTGTAGGGGATATGGGTGAGGCTGGTGCCGGTGCGGTTCTTGAACAGCTCCATGGCCAGGTGGTGGGGCGAGCCGTTGCCGGGCGAGGCGTAGTTGACCTGGCCAGGATGGGCTTTCACATAGGCCAGGAACTGGGCAAAGTCCTTGGCTTCGAAGCTGGGGTGCACCACCAGCGCCATGGGGAAGCGGCTGATGCCGCCCACATAGCTGAAGTCCTTCTCGGGGCTGAAGGGCAGCTTGGAGAACAGGTGCTCGTTATAGGCCAGGATGGCGTTGTCGGCCGACATGATGGTGTAGCCGTCGGGCTTGGCCGAGGCCACGATCTGGCCGCCGATATTGGTGGAGGCGCCGGGGCGGTTGTCCACCACGATGGTCTGGTTCAGCGTCTTGCGCATGGCCTCGGCCACGGTGCGGGCCAGCACATCGGTGCCGCCTCCGGGAGGATAGGGCACGACCCAGCGCACGGGGTTGGCAGGCCATTCCTGGGCCATGGCCAGGGGGGATGCGGCGGCTGCCGAGCTGGCTGCCACGGCAGCCAGGAATTGACGACGATCCATCGTTTGTCTCCTTGAGGTGAGGTAATGCTTTGCGGTCTCTGCGCAGCTGCCTGACTTGTAGTTCTTGATAGCAGCTGGCGCCTGTATTTATGGCGTTTCCACGGGTTTTGACTCTGACTTCGGCGGCGTATGCGCGGGGAACTTCACGCGCTCGACCTGATAGCCTTTCTTGCGCAGCAGCGCAGGCAGGCCGCCGGGGCCGACCATGTGCAGCGCGCCCACGGCGGCAAACACGCTGTCGCCCTGCTTGAGCAGGCTCACGATGCCGTCGGCCATGCCGGGATTGCGGCCGTCCAGCATGCGTTTGAGCTGGGCGCGCTCGCGCGGCGTATTCACGCAGTCGCACCACTGGGCATAGCTCTCGAGTTTTTCCTGCCGGCCTTCGGACCACATCTCGGCCAGCATGACCATCATGGGTCCGGCCTTGCCGCTTTCCAGCTGCTTGAGGCCGTCGTCCACGGCCTCGGCCACTTCCTTGGGATCGTCCGATACCAGGTCCTTGAGCTGCAGCTGCGGCGTCTCCAGGCCGATCACGGGCTTGCCCATGGCCCGGGCCGCGCCCGCCAGAATCAGGTCCACGCCATAGCTGGGATCCAGGCCCTGCCGGCGGCCCGCCTGCGCGAGCAGGCTGAGCACCTGCGCCTCGGGCCGCAGCCGCGCGACATCCGCCTCGGCGCAGGCCAGGCGCAGCTGCTGCTCCAGACGCGCGGCCAGCGGGGCCGCCAGCGCGGGCGCACCCTCGCGTGCCTTCAGCCCGGCCTCCAGCTCGGCCAGCACCTGGGGGTCGAGCACATCGAGTTCCAGCGCCAGCTTGTCGGCGCCGCGCAGGGCGCTCACCACTTCCGGCCCCGGCATGAACCAGTCGAGCCTGGAGACATGCATGGTGCCGTAGAGCCAGCTGGTATGCGTACCATGGCGCACCCGCCACAGCAGGCCACGGTCCTGTGCTCGGGCCGCGAGCTGCTGCAGCTGGGCCGGCGCCGGCATCGCAGCCTTGGGCGGGCAGGCCGGCGCCTCGGCCGCCGGAGCCAGACCGGCCCACAGGGCCAGGGCCGCGGCCAGCAGGCCGCGCTTGATCGGGGTTGGACTCCAGAAGGCGCGCATGAGCTTCTCCAGGCGGTTCAGGCCTGAGGAGTATCCACGGTTTCGGGTTCCGGCTCGCTGCCGCCGGGGGCGGCGATGTTCTGGTCTATGGCGCCGAAGATGCTCTGGCCGTCCTTGCCCTTCATCTCTATGCGTATGGTGTCGCCGAACTGCATGAACTCGGTCTTGGGCGCGCCGTCCTGGATGGTCTCTATGCAGCGCTTTTCGGCGATGCAGCTATAGCCCTTGGGCCATTCCATGCGCTTGTTCTTGCCGCTGCCGGTTTCCACGCCACGATTGCTCACCGTGCCGCTGCCCACGATGGAGCCGGCGCGCACATTGCGGGTCTTGGCGATATGGGCGATCAGCTGGCCGAAATGGAAGCTCATCTCCTCGCCCGCATCGCACATGCCGACCTTGCGGCCGTTCCAGGTGCTCTGCAGCGTCAGGTGCAGGCGGCCGCCCTTCCAGGCCTCGCCCAGCTCGTCCAGCGTCACGGCCACGGGGCTGAAGGCCGTGGCCGGCTTGCTCTGGAAAAAGCCGAAGCCCTTGGCCAGTTCGTTGGGAATCAGATTGCGCAGGCTCACGTCGTTGGCCAGCATCACCAGGCGAATGCCGTCCAGCGCCTGCTTGGCATCGGTGCCCATGGGCACATCGCCGGTGATCACGGCGATCTCGGCCTCGAAGTCTATGCCCATGGCCGTGCTGGGCACGATCACGTCGTCGCAGGGGCCGATGAAGTCGTCGCTGCCACCCTGGTACATCAGCGGGTCGGTATAGAAATTGGCCGGCACCTCGGCATTGCGCGCCTTGCGCACCAGCTCCACATGGTTGATATAGGCCGAGCCGTCGGCCCATTGGTAAGCTCGCGGCAGCGGGGCCATGCAACGCTGGGGATCGAAAGCGAAAGCATGGCGGGCCTTGCCGTGGTTGAGCTCGTGCGACAGGTCCTGCAGCTGGGGCGCCATATAGCTCCAGTCGTCTAGCACCTGCTGCATGCGGTTGGCGATGCCCGTGGCATAGCAGGCCTGGCTCAGGTCGCGCGACACCACTACCAGCTGACCATCGCGCGAGCCGTCCTTGTAGCTTGCCAGTTTCATGCGTTCTCCCTCGCAGCCCGGGCTGCTGGCACAATGCCAGGCAGCGCTAGCCAAAATTACGATTGGTTAAATTGATTTAACTAAACAAAACACGATTCTATTGCAATGGATAAGGAACGCGCAGGGATTCAGTCGGTCGAAGTGGGTTTCTCTCTGGTCGAGGCCCTGGCGCAGGCGCGCGGGCCGCTGATGCTCAAGGACCTGGCCGCCGCAGCCGGCATGAGCGCCGCCAAGGCTCACCGCTATCTGGTGAGCTTTCAGCGCATAGGCCTGGTGGCTCAGGACGAACGCACCTCGCGCTACGACCTCGGCCCCGCGGCGCTCAAGATAGGCCTGGCCTCGCTGACCCGGCTGGACCCGGTGCGCCTGGCGCGCGAACGCATGCCCACCCTGATGCAGGACATAGACCACACGGTGGCGATTGCGGTCTGGGGCAACCACGGCCCCACCATCGTGCACTGGGAGGAATGCGCGCAGTCCGTCACGGCCAATCTGCGCCTGGGCGATGTGATGCCCATGCTGGCCTCGGCCACGGGCCGTTGCTTCGCGGCCTGGCTGCCGCGCGAGATGACGGCGGCGCTGCTGGAGCCCGAGATGGAGCGCGCGCGCAAGGCCAGGCGCCAGGATCTGCCGCAGTCCGAAGAGGCCGTGAGCGCCATGCTGACCGAGGTGCGCGAGCGCGGCACGGCCCGCGTGGTCGATACCGTGCTGCCCGGCATCGTGGCCTTCTGCGTGCCGGTGTTCGACGCCTCGGGCCATATCGTGCTGGGCCTGATGACCCTGGGCTCGCTGGCGACTTTCGATCCCGAATATGGTGGAGCCATCGACGCGCCGCTGCAGGCCGCGGCCCGCCAGCTGTCCCGCGATCTGGGCTGGGGCGCCACGGCCGCAGACTGAAGATCCCACCGCTGCCAAGCCAATAGCAAAGACCTCGAATGGGCCGCTCTCCCAAGGCAAGCAAAGTCCTGATTCCCGTGACAGCCGCGGTGCTGGCCGCGCACGCCATCGTGCTGCTGGGCCTGCCCGCGCTCGAGCAGCCGCCCCAGCCCACAACCGTGGTCATGGATACCCGCCTGGTGGAGCTGCCTGCGCCGCCTCCGCCCCCTGCGCCCGCGCCCATGCCGGCCCCTGCTCCGGCACCGCCGCCGCCCAGGACCAGGCCTGCGTCCAAACCGCCAGCGCCGGCCGCAGCTCCCGAGCCGGCTCCAGCCCCTGCGGCGCCCGAACCCGAGTCGAATCCCACCCAAGCCGTTGATACGCCTGCGCCGCCAGCTCCTGAATCCACAGCGGCTGCAGAGCCCCCGGCGCCCGCACCCGAGACAGCCGAAACCAGCGAGGCCGATACCGCGCGCCCCATCCAGGTCACTCCTGCCGGCGCAGCGCCGCTGCCGCCGGGAACGGCGCTGCCGGTCACC
>JAFAIY010000572.1 GCA_019236485.1 Comamonas sp.
TGTGACCGCTGCCGTCGATACCAGACATTGACCCACTATCTGGCCAGACGTCCGCTGTACGCCTCAAACCGGAAGCTTGCTGGATCGCAGCGTGCCAGACAACCTGAACGGCAGCTCTCGTAAGCTGCGAACTGGTGGTGACGACCCATTGATGTCCTTCGCGTGCTGGCACCCTAGGCCTGCTTTGCAGAGATTGCCGCTGTTCGTAGCCGCATCGCGACCTACCGGTCACCGTTCCATAACGGCCATCCGAGCATTGACGCCGGCGGCTACCCAATGACGGGTTTCAGGTGAGCAACTGACAGTGGCCGTCAGTGCAGTCCGACGGGCTGCTGGAAGTCCGCTAGCGCGGCTCCTGAATAGGCGCTGTCGATCCATTGCAACCAGTTGAAGCTCCCCGGCCTATGTCTGCTGTGCACTGTGGCTACGGCACGGCCTCTTGGTTTGCGCTTAAAGCGGTCATCCGAGAGGCAATACCGGCATTTGTTCGATGACGTGCTTCAGGTGAGCCGCCTACTGTGGTCTTCAGTTGGAACCCTGTGGAGGGTAGCAAGGCGCTACGGCTGAGCTTGGGTGCGGTCTCCAGAAGCTGCCCCATGAGGTCGTCCAGCGACAGATGCCCTTGCTTGCGCAGCGCAATTGCCAGGCGTTCTTGCTCTTGAGAGAGATGCTGGCTTGCTCTGCCACGAGGAACCATGGGCGCATCGAGCACCGAGGTGCGCGAGCGCCACTTGGCCACAGTCTTGGGGTTAATGCCGTAGAGCTTGGCCAAAGACCGATGAGAGCCGGTGGCTAGTTGGAGTTCAGAGCGGATACGCGGCGTTGTGCGGGCGCTGCCATGCAGGCGGATTGCCATAGTGCTTTCTCCTGCTCCAAGCTGAAGAATGCACCATGAGTTCCTGGGAACATACATCTAAGCTGTCGTGTTTGCCTTGGGCTCGGAGCGCCCCGCAACGGGCCGAAGAACTATGTTGGCCATAACCCCCAGATTCGCCGCACAGACCAATTCGCCTTACAGCAGGTCTCGGGGCATGCGACGGCCTCAAAGTGTTCGCGAGTGGGTCGTCTAGGGTTGACCAATACGGCAAGCAGAACACCATTCCTGCACCAACAAGTTCTGCTTGCGCGAAATTTGCACTTCCGCTTCGGGTCGGCAGCGTCTATTCATGGGCCGCGATAGCGGACTTCTAGCAGTCCCTTGGATTGCACTGATGGCCACCGTCCGCTGCTCACCTGAAACCCGTCGCTGGGCCGGCTCGAGCCTTCGTGTTCGGATGAACGCTATGCGGCTGTGACCAAAAGCGCACGATGAGGACATGAGCAGCAGCAATCGCTGCTCACGACGATAGGCACGTAGCATCTGGCGTGGGTAGTGACTGCCATTAGCGAACAGGCTCTCTTCGTACTTCTGACGGAGATACCTCATGTCAGGGTCCGATTTGGCAATCCCGCCTTGACCCGCTTTGAAGCGCGTGACCGCACCTTTGTGCAAAGCGCAGAAGACCGCCCAAACCATCAGCTGATGCGCCTCACTCCACGCCTCTGCATGAGCTTCTGCAATATCCAACAGCCCAGACAGCTGCGGGAACAGACCACCACCGCCGGTCATTAGCTTCCCGTCAGAAATCGGTATCCACGACGGCCAGAACCGCAACGCTTCACGCAGCACCCTCTTGAATTTCATTGGTCCGATGGATGTGGAGACCTAACGTAACGTAGACCGCACTAAACCGCAGGCCATATCTAGTGCTTGCGGTCTAAATTGGCATGAAAAAGCGCAGCAAGAGACCTTTGGTCTAGCTTTGCCACATTTACCCTGTATGAAAATACGGCGCAAAAGTGAAGCTGCATAGGCTTGCATCACTTATTCAGCACCGGACTGTGAGCGATGGTATGCAACAAGCGCGTTCGCATGTCCATGACCGATGCTGTGCTCGAGTTTGAGGTATGCGACCTGTTCCATATGTTTTTTGTCGTGCAAGCCATCGAGCATCTTGATCCAGTGCGTGATTGGCTTCCCGTAAGCTTTTTCAATTGAAGGAAAGTAGGACGCGGGTCCTTTGACCTTTTGTTCATTTGCCATGTGCACCTCCGATGTCTAGATAAGGGTTCCAGCGCAAAGCATCCAACGCTGCCTTACAGGATGCTCTGGACGATGAGCACATTGTTGCGTCTTTAGCTTTAGAGCCTCACCCTCAACTCGCCTTGGTTTTTGCGTATTGACCGACTGCTTAAGGTCGATTGCCAGCAATGGCTAGGTCAAGCATGCCGGTCAGCTCTTCAATGCCGTAGAGGCAGCCAACTGCGCATCGAATGCCCGCCGATAGGCAGGTCGTGCCCGGCCGCGGGCAACATAGGCAGCAAGATTCGGGTATCGCTCAAGAATACCGCTACCGTCGAGCCTGCTCAGCACCATCACCATCATGAGGTCTGCAGCACTGAAATCGCCATCAAGCCAGTCGGCCTCACCCAGCTGGCGAGACAGCGCGCCCAGCCGTGTGCGGATACGCCCCTCCAGAAAAGGCAGACGCTGCAGGTACCACGGCTTGTCTCGCTCAAGGAGTGAAGCCGTTTCAAGCTCAATGATTGGCGGCTCAACCGTATTGAGAGCCGCAAACAACCACCTGATCGCGTGCGCCCGGGCATTCGCATCACCGGCAACAGGCCTGGGTGATGTGCCGCGATGTCGATCACAGTGGCGCCAGATTCGAACAGCGAGAGTTCACACTCTTCGTCGGCTGAGATCTGCTCGGGGGAATCTGGCTCAAGTTGCGTGGACTCCTGCATTGCCCGAAAGGCGTGCAAAAACACTTCATAGGGTTGCCCCACTTCTTCCAGCGCCCAACGCACACGCATGTCGTGGGCCAGCGCCTCGCCCTCCGCGGGTGATTGAGCAAAGGTGGTGCCGATTGGAGTCATTGGCATGCTCCCGAGAATCC
>JAFAIY010000634.1 GCA_019236485.1 Comamonas sp.
TCGGTCAGGTCGACCTTCAACGGCGTCATGGACACATGGCCATGGGCCGTGGCATGGAAATCCGTGCCTTCGGAATCGTCCTTGGCCGCGCCCGCGCTGCCTATCCAGTACATGGTCTCGCCGCGCGGACTTTGCTGGACGATCGCCCGCTCGGCCGCGTGGCGGCGGCCCAGCCGGCAGAGCTTGACGCCCTTGAGCGCGCTCAAAGGCATATTGGGGATGTTCACATTCAGCAGCCAGGGGGCCGTGCCGATCAGCTGCTGGGCAATCATGTCCTGAACCATCTGGCGGGCCGCGGCGGCGGCGGCCTCGAGCTCGGCCCAGCCCTTGTCCACCTGCGAAAACGCGATGGACGGAATGCCGAACAGATAGCCTTCCATGGCCGCACCCACGGTGCCCGAGTAGATCGTGTCGTCGCCCATATTGGCGCCGTTGTTGATGCCGGACACGACCAGATCGGGCCGGTAGCCTAGCAGGCCGGTCAGGGCGATATGCACGCAGTCGGCCGGCGTGCCGTTCACATAGCGGAAGCCGTTATAGGCCTGGTGCACATACAGCGGTGCATTGAGCGTCAGCGCGTTCGATTTGGCGCTGTTGTTGTGCTCGGGCGCCACCACCTCGACGTCTGCCACAGTGCGCAGCGCATCGTGCAGAGCCACGATGCCCGGAGCCTGAAAGCCGTCGTCATTGCAAATAAGAATCTTCATGGATGCTGCGGATTGTAGGCGGCTCCCAGGTCGCAGGAGAGACACGCGGCATTCGCACCACACTTCTATCATCAGCCGCCGCATTCCGCATTCACAAGACATCAGGAGACCGCTTATGCACGCTTGGCTTTGCACCACCCCCACCGGCGTTGAAACCCTGAACTGGACAGAGCTGCCCACGCCCAGCCCCGGCCCGGGCCAGGTGCTGCTGGAGGTCAAGGCCGCGAGCCTGAACTTTCCGGATCTGCTGATCGTGCAGAACAAATACCAGATCAAGCCTCCCCTGCCGTTCGTGCCGGGCTCGGAGTACGCAGGCGTGGTGCTGGCCGCGGGCGAGGGCGTCAAACAGCTCCAGGTCGGTCAGCATGTGGCCTGCCTGTCGGGCACCGGCGGCTTTGCCACGCATACCCTGGCCCCGGCCGCGCTGTGCATGCCCCTGCCCGCGGGCTTTCCCTTCGTGGATGCGGCGGCCTTCATCATGACCTATGCGACCTCGCACCACGCGCTGCTCGACCGGGGCCAGCTCAAGGCCGGCGAAACAGTGCTGGTGCTGGGCGCGGCCGGTGGCGTGGGCACGGCGGCCATACAGATCGCCAAGGCCGCCGGCGCCCGCGTGATTGCCGCGGCCTCCACAGATGAGAAATGCGCGCTGTGCAAGGCCCAGGGCGCGGATGCCACCATCAACTACAGCCAGGGCGATCTGCGCGAGGCCATCAAGGCAGCCACCGACGGCAAGGGCCCGGATGTGATCTACGACCCCGTGGGCGGCGACTTTGCCGAGCCGGCCTTCCGCTCCATTGCCTGGCGCGGACGCTATCTGGTCGTAGGTTTTGCCTCGGGCCCGATTCCTTCGCTGCCGCTGAACCTGCCCCTGCTCAAGGGCGCCTCCCTGGTTGGCGTGTTCTGGGGCGATTTCGCCAAGCGCGAGCCGCAGCACAACGCAGCCATGATGCAGGAGCTTGCCCAATGGTATGGCCAGGGCAGAATCAAGCCCGTGATCGACCGCACCATGGCCATGGGCGAGCTGCATGCGGCCTACGCGCGCATGGGCTCGCGCCAGGTGCAGGGCAAGCTGGTTCTGGTCAACGAATAAAGCGGAGCAAACCGTGGCGGGGGCCGCGGCGTGGGCCCATACTGCTGCCGATCATCGGACCCGCACCGCCATGCAGCACCCCCACCTCATCTGCCCCGCTCCGGAACGCCGCCGCTTTCTGCTGGCCTCCGGCCTTGCCACAGCCATGGGCGCGCTGCCGGCCTGGGCGCGCGCCGGCGAGTCGCTGCGGCACAACCCCTTCACCCTGGGTGTCGCCAGCGGCGATCCGGAGCCCGACAACATTCTGATCTGGACCCGGCTGACCGCGCCGCTGGACTATCTGGGCAGCGACACAACACCGGATCTGCCTGCGCAGACTGTGCACTGGGAGGTGGCCCATGACGCCCGGTTTCGCCGGCCGGTGGCCCAAGGCCAGGCCACGGCCCAGGCCGAATGGGGGCATGCGCTGCACATCCAGGTCAACGGCCTTGCGCCCGATCGCTGGTATTTCTACCGCTTTCGCTGCGGCGACGCCTTCAGCGCCACGGGGCGCTGCCGCACGGCACCGGCTCCCGGCGCCGATGTGCACAGGCTGCGCCTGGCCTTCGCCTCCTGCCAGCGCTGGGAGCATGGCTTCTACACCGCCTGGGCCGATGCTGCACGGGCCGCTCCGGATCTGGTGCTGTTTCTCGGCGACTACATCTATGAATACGCCCAGCCTGCCAAGGCCGAGGGACTGGCCCGCGCCCAGCCGCTGCGCACCGCGCGCAGCCTGCAGGACTACCGCGACCGCTACGCACTGCACAAGAGCGACGCCCATCTGCAGGCCGCCCATGCCGCCTGCAACTGGTCGCTGATCTGGGACGACCACGAGGTCGAGAACGACTACGCCGGCCAACAGGGTCAAGGGGATGAAACCCGCTTTCTGGCCAGGCGCATGGCGGCCTGGCAGGCGTTCTACGAAAACCTGCCGCTGCGCGCGAGTGCGCTGCAGCGCAGCTTTCAGGGACTGTCGCTGTACCGCAGCCTGCAATGGGGCCGGCTCGCGCGCCTGCACCTGCTCGACGGCCGCCAGTTCCGCGACCTCCAGGCCTGCCGCCCTCCGGGCAAGGCCAGCACGGGCTCGGTGGAGCCGCAGGAATGCCCGGCGCTGCACGACCCCGCCCGCAGCTTTCTGGGCTGGGACCAGGAGCGCTGGCTGGCCCGGCAATTGCAGGCCGATGCGGGCAGCGCCAGCGCTGCGCCGCTGTGGAGTCTGCTGGCCCAGACCACCCTGTTCTCGTCCCGCCGCTACCCCAACGGCAAACAGGCCACGGACAGCTGGGACGGCTACCCCGAGGCCCGCCAGCGCCTGGTGCGACAGATCGTGGAAACCCGGCCGCGCAACAGCGTGCTGCTGGGCGGGGACATTCATCAGAACTATGTCTGCGCGATTCCGGCCCAGGCCGATCAGGCCCCGGACAAAACCAATCCGGTCATCGCCAGCGAATTCTGCGGCACCTCCATCAGCTCGCACAGCGGCAGCACCCAGGCCAAGCTCGACGCCATCGCGGCGCGCAACCCCCAGGTGCTGTTTGCGCGCTGCGAGGAACGCGGCTACGGCCTGGTGGAGATCACGCCCCAGGCCATGACCACCGAGCTACGCGCCGTGGCCGACCCGCTGCGCTCCGACAGCGGCCTCTACACGCTGGCGCGCTTTGCGGTGGAGGACCACCGGCCCGGCCCGGTACGGATAGGCTGACCCCCAGCCCCAGCCCCATCGCCGGCCAAGGCCGGCATACTTGGCCCATGCCGTCCCGCACCGCCCAACTCCTGTCCTCCGCTTTCTCGGCGCGCCGGCTTCTTGCCAGCCTGGCCCGGTTCGCGCGGCCACTGCCCGCCGCCCTGGCGCTCAGCGGCCTGCTCGCCGGCTGCAGCCTGCCCACCATGCCGCAGCGCACGCCGACCCAGGCGCTGAGCACGGAAGCAGCCGCCCAGACGGTGCTGGGCCAGGCCCTGGCGCCGCTGCAACAGCAGCATCCGGGGCTGAGCGGCATCCACCCGCTGGCCGATGCCCACGATGCATTCGTGGCCCGCGCCCTGCTGGCGCGTGCCGCGCAGCGCACGCTGGATGTG
>JAFAIY010000032.1 GCA_019236485.1 Comamonas sp.
GTAGACGCAGGGGACTCAAAATCCCCCGCCGCAAGGCGTGCCGGTTCGATTCCGGCCCCGGGCACCACATGCCCAAGCCGAGAAGGTGATTCTCACTTTCTCGGCTTTTCTATTTCCCTTCTGCAGGGAAGCGCGGACCGGGCACTCAGCTCCCATCGCACATATTCTTTGGCCGCCGCGCAGCGGCAGGATTTCTCGCGCCCGCTCATTTTTTCCGGATGGCACGCAAACTGTGCATAACTCGGAGTGAGCGCTTCAATTCGGCGCCCAAAACCGATTTTCATTGAATGAAGCTATTGATGAGATAGTCTTCATCATTCCTGCATATGAATCAAAATCAGAGCACGCCGCGCAGAGGAAATAGCACTTTCTCCCTCTGAAAACCGTCGCTGCGGGCCGGGCTCGATCCGCGCTTGATCTCCATCGAAGCGAGCAATTCTTTTGTGCGAGCGCACAAAAAAAAGCGCTGAAGTCGACAGCGCTTTTTTCCACAGATCATGTGATCAAGCCTGTGAACAACCCGTGATGTATCTGTGAAGAAGGTTGCCAAGCCCTTGCACGGGCTGATGCAAAGGTAGGTTGCCTTCAATTCATGCAGATGACGATAAAGGGTTAACCCTTGGCTCTATCAGTAGGTGCGGCGGATCAGCTGCCGCCCCGATTCGGTGATATGCCAATGCCTTTCCTCATCCTGCTGGACCAGGCCGCGCTCCACCAGGCGCTTGGACAGATATTCCTTGGCAGCGGACCACAAGGAGACGTCCTCACCCATCTCCAGCTTCTTGAGAGTCTCCAATTCATCGACTGTAGGTTCATATACAGGTGCACGGTAGACTGTGGTTTGCATGGTGATTCCTCCTAAGCTCGTGCAATGACTGCGGCGGCCCCGGCCCCGGAGCGCCTGCAACCTAAGATAGACCTGTCATCTGCGCCGCGCAATAGCCGGCGGCGGGATTTACTTAAATTCATCCGCCCCCTCTCATACCGGGCAGGCCAGGTGCACGTCATGGCCTGCCGCTCTCTTTTTGGAGCTAGCTGCCCTCATGCTGCACGCGCTTGCCATTCTTTTTGCCTTCCAACTGCTGGGCGAGTTTCTGGTTCGCAGCACGGGCCTGCCCCTGCCCGGCGCGCTGATCGGCACCCTGCTTCTGCTGCTGGGACTGCTGTTCTACCGGCGCCTGCCCCGGCAGCTGGAAGACACGGCCAGCGTGCTGCTGCAGAACATGATGCTGCTGTTCATACCCATCATCGCGGGCGTGATGCTGGAATTCGACCACCTGCGCCGCGAATGGCTGCCTTTTGTGCTGGCCTGCGTGGCCGGGGCCGTGATCACCTTTGTCGCCACGGCCCTGACCTTCCGCTTCTTCCTGCAGCGCCAGCGCGCCAAGGAGGATGGACATGCCTCTGAGGCCGGACAGGAGGCCGCATGAGCATGCAACTGACGGAACGCCTCTACAGCGCCTGGACCAGCCTGTCTACGGCGTCGCCGCTACCGTGGCTGGTGCTAACCATGGCCGTCTATCTAGGCGCCATGGCCGTCTACAAGAAAAGCGGCAACCGGCCCATGCTGATTCCGGTGTTCACCGGCGTGGTGGTGATCGTCGGTCTGCTGCTGGCCACCGGCACGCCCTATGCCACCTATCGCAGCGGCGTCTCGCTGCTGGGCCTGATGATAGGCCCGGCCACGGTGGCGCTGGCCATACCGCTGTATGCGCAGCGCGAACGCATCCGCCAGCTGTGGCTGCCCATCACCGCGGCCCTGCTGGTGGGCTGCCTGGTCGCCCTGCTCTCCGCCCTGGGCATTGCCTGGCTCTTTGGCGGCTCGGCCGCCACGCTGATCGCCGTAGCCCCAAAATCCGCCACCATTCCCATCGCCCTGCCCATGGCCGAGCGCTTTGGCGGCCAACCCTCGCTGGCTGCCGTGGCCGTGGCCATCACCGGCATCAGCGGCACCATGCTGGCACCGCTGCTGATCCGGCTGCTGCGGCTCAAGGATCCGGCCGTCCAGGGTTTTGCCATAGGCCTGACCGCCCATGCCATTGGTACGGCGCGCGCTCTGCAGATCAACCCCACCATGGGCGCTTTTGCGGCTCTGGCCATGGGCCTGAACGGCGTGGCGACCGCGGTACTGATGCCAGTGGTGCTGGCTATCGTGCCCTGGCTCTAACGGCCGCGGCGCCCTGGCGCCTATAGGCCCAGACCGCCCCCAGGATCAACAGCATGCCCAGGGCCGACAGAGGCTGGGGCCGGCGCTCAAACCACAGCCAGTCCACCAGCAAAGCCACCACCGGGTAGATAAACGACAGGCCCGCCACGGCCTGGGCGCTGAGCCGCTGGAACGCCGAATACATCAGCGTGTACATCCAGGCCGTATGCACCAGGCCCAGCACGCCCACCGCCACCCACGCATGTGCCGAAAACTGCGCGGATGCCATCAATGGCCAGGCAGGCCCCGCCAGCGCCAGCACACCTATCAGCATCTGCAGCATGGCGATCTGCGCGGGGGCCAGACGCTGCAGGCGCTGCGCCGCCAGCGTGGCCACGGCGTACAGGGTGGCGGCGCCCAGGGCCAGCCAGATGCCCATCCAGGACGAGGCCTCGCTCGCTTCGGCCAGCCCGCTGCTCAAAGCCACACCCAGCAGGGCCAACAGCAGCCAGGGCAGCTTGCGCACGGGCAGGGCCTCGGCTTGCAGCAGGGCCACAAGCAGCAGCAGGATAAAGGGCTGGACGTGATAGACCACGGTGGCCACCGCAATCGAACTGTAGCGGTAGGCCGAGAACAGGCAGAGCCAGTTGAGCACCAGCGCCAGCCCACCCACGGCAAGCCATAGAGTTTCGGAGCGGCTGGGCTTTTGCCACTGGCGCGAATACACCACCCAGGCGGCCAGACCCAGACCGCCCAGCAGGCAGCGCAGCCAGACCACCAGCAGCACCGGCAGGCCGCTTTCCACCACCAGCAGGCCTATGGTTCCCGACAGCGCCATGGCCAGAACCATGCGCCAGCTGCCGCCGGCGCTGCGAGACCGCATGGCCGGCAAACCGACCCCGTTGTTCAGAACAGTGCCGGAGCCGGCCTCGGCAGCGGCATGAGCCGCCGGTATGAAAAGATTTTTTTGCATACCTCCATGCTCAGCCAAGTTTTTCCACGCATCAATCCATCTTCAATCCACTTACTATTGCATTGAATTCAACAATCAAAACAGCCTTATGCACGCCGAACCTCTGCTGGTTGCCGAAATGCTGGTCTTTGCCAGGGTCGTGGAGCTGCACAGCTTTGCAGCGGCGGCGCGCCAGCTGGATCTGACCACCTCGGCCGTCAGCCGCAGCGTGGGCAGGCTCGAGGCCTATTGGGGCGTGCGGCTGCTGAACCGCACCACGCGCTCCCTGTCCCTGACCGAACTCGGGGCCGAGGTCTATGCGGGCTGCGCCCAGCTCGCGCATACCGCGCGCGACGTCCACGCCGCGGCTGGCCACTATGCCGACACCCCGCGCGGCACGGTGCGCATCACCGCTCCGGCGGTGTTTGGCGACAGCTGGCTGGCGGCCCAGCTGCCCAGCTTTCGCCAGCGCTGGCCCGAGGTACAGCTGAGCATCAGCCTCAGCGACCATGCGCTGGACCTGAGCGAACAGGGCCTGGACCTGGCGATACGCATAGCCACTCCCGCGCAGCTGCCGCCGAATATGGTGGCCAGGGCACTGCGGCCCGTGGGCTATATCGCCGTAGCCACGCCTCAGTATCTGCACGATCTCGAAATGCATCTGGGCGCGCCGCTGCAACACCCGGCCCAGCTGCTGACCCTGGCCCGCGCGGGCCGGGTGCAATGCGTGGCCCTGGGCTATGGCGGCTTTCAGAACCGCATGCTGTGGCAGAGTGCCGAGGTCTCCCCTGCCAACCGCGGAGCCGCAGCGGCCGAGACCATCGAGGTCGAGCTGCCGGCACCGGTCACGCTGGACAGCAGCAACGGAATCTTGAGTCTGAGCCTGCAGCACCAGGGCATAGGCCTGGTCGCGGATTTTGCGGCGGCAGCGATGCTGGCCGGCGGCGCACTGGTGCAACTATTGCCGGACTGGCACCTGACGGGCAGCTACGGCCAGCGCATAGCCTATGCGCTGCACATGCCTTCGCGCCATGTGCCGCTCAAGGTCAGGACCTTGATCGACCATCTGGTGGCCGCCGGCAAGGCGCTATGATTTCCCCACAGAAGCTCTACAAGCTTGTGGACAAGGCCTAGCAGGCACCTGGATAAGCCAGTTAAGCCATTGTTTTAAAAGAAATTTTCAAAGCATGCTTAATTTTTAGGCAAACCATCCCAAATACCGCCGCAGCCGCCGGAACCTCACAATTCATAGCAGCTCATGCAGCGCTGATTGAGGCTGCAAGGCAGTTCTCCCCACAGAATCGCTACAAGCTTGTGGACAAGCACCACCCAGCCACTGGATAAGCAAGCTAAGTGACTGTCGCACCAGAATAAATCAAGGTGCGATGAATTTTTAAGCACAACCTGCTTGATGCGGCCCGTCAACCGGAGCAAAGCCAGTCCTTAGCGGAGCGGACCCTGCCAATCCGCGAGGCGATAGGCGCTGTCCCAGAACATCCACTCCAACCTTGCGGCATCGCGGTAGGCCTCATGCATGGCGGCGCGCGTGGACTCGGTGGCTTCGGCCGCCACACGGTCCACGGTTGCACAGACGCCGCGCACCACCGCGTGGAATTCCTCGCTCGCATAGGCATCCACCCAGGGCTGGTAGGGGTTGCCAGCGGCAGAGCGTGCGTGGATGGTGCGCCCCACCTCGGCATAGATCCAGAAGCAGGGCAGCAGCGCCGCAATAGCCACGGGATAGGGCGCGCTCCAGGCCGTGGCCAGCAGATAGCTGCAGTAGTGGTGGCAGGTCGGGGTCAGCGACGTGGCCGCAAACCGCTCGGGCGTGATGCCATAGTCGCGCATAAAGCCATCGTGCAGGCTGCGCTCCACCACCACGGCCTCATGGGCCGCATTCGCGAACTGCACCACGCCCTCGGCGTTGTCGGACTTGGCGGCCGTCACCGCCAGCGCCCGCCCATAGGCGACCAGGTAATGCGCATCCTGGATCATGTAGTGGCAAAAGCGCTCCCGGCTCAGACTGCCCGCGGCCAGCTCCCGGTTGAAGGGCAGCTCCAGCGTGCTTTGGAACAGGGGCAGATTGGCCTGCCACAGGCTTTGACTGAATGACATAAACACCTCGCGGATCTTGGCGACAGCCGGGCGAGAGCGTCGGCCGGCCTGCTGAATCTAGGCCGGCTCGCGGCCGGCCTCCATCACTCGGCCAGCTTGCTGTTCAAGCAGCCCGAGCTCTTGCACTCGCGAATGCGGCTTTGCAGAAAGTCCACACGGGCCACGGTCTTCTTCGTGGCGCAGTCCAGGTTGACCAGAAAGCCCGAGTCATCGCGCCTGGAGCATTGGGAGTTGCGCTCCCTGATCCAGGCCAGCTGGCCCTGCTTGAGCGCGGCCTTGCCCTGGACATCGAGCTTGGAGGCCAGCTCCCCGTATTTCTGGTTGAGCTCCTTGTCGGCCTCGCCATAGACCTTGTTCAGACAGTACAGACCGTCGAAGTCATTGACGGGCTTGTCGCAGTTGGAATTGGCCAGGGCGGCCAAAGGCGCAAGCAAGGACAGCAGCAGGCACAGCTTTTTCATGAGGGGACACTCCTTGGAAGTCGAGGCCTGCAGTGTGCACGAGAGCCGGCACAAAAGCGCGGATGCTAACGATTTTGATAGCTGCAAGCGCAGAGCAGATCATCGCTCCAGCCGCAAAAGCCTGAACTAGCCGGCCCGCTGATGCGCGGCCGAATCCCTGGCCTTGCCCTGCAGCCATTGGCTGAAGACGCGCAGCGCCGGCGAGGATTGGGCATCGGCCGCAAGTTCGGGCGTAACCAGATAGTAGGAGCGGTTCCCACGCAGGACCTCGGGGCAGGCGATGATGAGGTCGCCGCGCGCCAGCTCCTGCTCTATCAGCATGGGCGGCATCAGCGCCACGCCCAGGCCCTGGCTGGCCGCTACGGCCAGCATGGAAAAGAGTTCGAGCCGCATGCCGTCTAGCGCGCGCGGCGCATCCACGCCCATGGCATCGAACCACTGGCGCCAGCCCTGGGGCCGCGTGCTCTGCTGCAGCAGCGGCAGCTGGGCGATGATCTCGGGCCCCACGGGCAGCCAGGCCCGGCCCAGGTCGCGCTGCTGGGCCGTGGCCAGCAGCTCGGGGCTGCAGACCGGCACCACCTCCTCGTCCATCAGCCACAGGGCCTGGACGCCGGGCCAGCGCATGACCTGCTCGCGGGTACCGGCCCAGAGCGCGGCATCGAACACCGTGTCGGCAAACAGAAACGGGCGCGTCTGCACATCGATATGCACGGTGATCTCGGGATGGGCCCTGGCCAGCTGCGGCAGGCGCGGCAGCAGCCAGCGCGTGGCAAAAGTGGGCACGGCCGCCAGATTGATGGGGCCGCCCTCGCCCTGGTGGCTCATCAGATCCAGGGTGTCGCGCTCCAGGCCCTGCAGCCAGCGACCCACCTGCTTGGCATAGTGATGGCCTGCATCGGTCAGCAGCACGCCGTGGCGCGTGCGCTTGAACAGGGCTACGCCCACGAATTCCTCAAGCGCAATGATCTGGCGCGACACCGCGCTCTGGGTCAGCGACAGCTCCTGGGCCGCCTTGGTATAGCTCACATGGCGGGCCGCCGATTCGAAACAGGCCAGGGCCTGGGTGGAGGGAAGGACTCTTCGCATATACCTTATGCCCACAGCGCATTAATGAACGCAAAAACAAGGGATAACCCTTTGAGTATTGCTTTATACATGCGATTTTCTCATTCATGGATGATTAATCATCGTTTGCCCCGCCACCCTGCCCTGCCTAAGATCGGCCCAGCATTCAGGCAAGCGCCTGCAACCCAACACCTTGCATTCAGGAGACCGACATGGCACGTGGCTACCAGTGGGACGATTCTTTCCAGCTCGACCAGCAACTGAGCGAAGACGAGCGCATGATCCGCGACGCGGCGCGCAGCTACTGCCAGGACAAGCTCATGCCCCGCGTGCAGTCCATGTTCCGCAACGAGTCCGTGGACACCAGCATCTTCCGCGAGATGGGCGAGTTGGGCCTGCTCGGCCCCACCATCCCCACGCAGTACGGCGGCGCAGGCCTCAACTATGTGAGCTACGGCCTGGTGGCGCGCGAGATCGAGCGCGTGGACTCGGGCTACCGCTCCATGGCCTCGGTGCAGTCCTCGCTGGTGATGGTGCCCATCAACGAATTCGGCACCGAAGCCCAGAAGCAGAAGTACCTGCCCAAGCTGGCCTCGGGCGAGTTCATCGGCTGCTTCGGCCTGACCGAACCCGACCATGGCTCCGACCCCGGCTCCATGTCCAGCCGCGCCTACAAGGTCGATGGCGGCTACCGCCTCAAGGGCAACAAGATGTGGATCACCAACAGCCCCGTGGCCGACGTGTTCGTGGTCTGGGCCAAGGAAGTGAGCGAAGACGGCAATGTGGGCGAGATCCGCGGCTTTATCCTGGACAAGGGCATGAAGGGCCTGTCCGCTCCCGCCATCCACGGCAAGGTGGGCCTGCGCGCCTCTGTCACCGGCGAGATCGTGATGGAAGACGTGTTCGTGCCAGAAGAAAACGCCTTCCCCGAGGTGCGCGGCCTCAAGGGCCCGTTCACCTGCCTGAACAGCGCGCGCTTCGGCATCGCCTGGGGCGCGCTGGGTGCGGCCGAGTTCTGCTGGCACATGGCCCGCCAGTACACGCTGGACCGCAAGCAGTTCGGCCGCCCCCTGGCCGCCAACCAGCTGATCCAGAAGAAGCTGGCCGATATGCAGACCGAAATCACCCTGGGCCTGCAGGCCGCGCTGCGCGTGGGCCGCATGAAGGACGAGCACCAGAACGTGATCGAGATCACCTCGCTGATCAAGCGCAACAACTGCGGCAAGTCCCTGGACATCGCCCGCATGGCGCGCGACATGCTGGGCGGCAACGGCATCAGCGACGAGTTCGGCGTGGCCCGCCATCTGGTGAACCTCGAAGTGGTCGACACCTATGAGGGCACGCACGACGTGCATGCGCTGATCCTGGGCCGCGCCCAGACCGGCATCGCTGCGTTTGCTAATTAACTCCCCCTGAGCGGCTATGCCTAGGCGGCCCCGCCGCTTCCCCCTCTCTGGCGCTTCGCGCCGGAGGGGGACGGGAACCTCGCTGCGGGGCGGCGGGGCCGCCCAGGCCCTTGCTCGTTCCCCCTTGCGAAAAGGGGCGGTGCCCGCCTCCAGCAATAAAAACCCTTCCGCTATCTATTTGTTAGCTTCTACCGCTTGATTCGCATGGGTTGTGAATAGTTTTTCGATCAAAGCCCATACCAATACAGCGCAAGCAGCTTCTGTTTTCATAGTTCTTAGATTCCCCACATGAACGCATCCGCATCCACTCCCACCGGCGCACTCGCAGGCATCAAGGTGCTGGATCTGTCTCGCGTGCTGGCCGGCCCCTGGGCCACGCAGATGCTGGCCGATCTGGGCGCAGATGTGATCAAGGTCGAGCGCCCGGTGGCCGGCGACGATACGCGCCACTGGGGCCCTCCGTTCCTCAGGGACGAGGCGGGCAACGACACGCGCGAGGCCAGCTATTTCACGGCCTGCAACCGCAACAAGCGCAGCATCACCGTGGACATGGCCCGGCCCGAAGGCCAGGCCCTGCTGCGCCGCATGGCGCAAGAGGCCGATGTGGTGGTGGAGAACTTCAAGACCGGGGGCCTGACGCAGTACGGGCTGGACTATGAAAGCCTCAAGGCACTGAACCCGCGCCTGGTCTATTGCTCCATCACCGGCTTCGGCCAGGACGGGCCATATGCCGAGCGCGCGGGCTACGACCTCATGGTCCAGGCCATGTGCGGGCTGATGAGCATCACCGGCCATGCCGATGGCGAGCCCGGCGGCGGGCCGCTCAAGGTCGGCGTGGCCGTGATCGATGTGTTCACCGGCCTTTATGCGAGCAATGCCATCCTCGCGGCGCTCAATGCCCGCGACAACGCGCGCCATGGCACGGGACTGGGCCAGTACATAGACATGGCGCTGCTGGACGTGGGCATGGCCGTGCTGGCCAACCAGGCCGCGGGCTTTCTGGCCACCGACCAGGCTCCGGGCCGCGCCGGCAATATCCACCCCAGCCTCGCGCCCTATCAGGACTTCCCGACGCTGGACGGCAATGTGCTGCTGGCCATAGGCAACGACGGCCAGTTCGCGCGCTTTTGCGCGGCCGTCGAGCGGCAGGACTGGGCTCTGGATGCGCGCTTTGCGAGCAACACGGCTCGTGTACAGAACCGCGCCGCGCTGCTCGATCTGATGCGGCCGCTGATGCGCACCCGCAGCACCGCCGACTGGATTGCACTGCTCGAGGACAAGGCCGTGCCCTGCGGCCCGATCAACACGATTGCCCAGGCTTTTGACGATCCGCAAGTCCTCGCGCGCGGCATTCGCCGAACATTGCCGCGCAGCGCCGGCGACGGAATCGCCAGCGTGGCCACGGTGGCCAGCCCCATGCGGCTGTCGGCCACGCCCGTGAGCTACCGCCGCGCCCCGCCCACACTCGGCCAGCACACCGACGAGGTGCTGCGCGAATTCGGGCTCGATGAACACGCGATTGCCGCGCTGCACCAGCAAGGAGTTGTTTGAGGCCCGACCCGGGCCGGAACCGCTTCACCCCCAAAAGAGGGCTCAAGCCCCGACAACTGCAGCCAGCTTTCATGAAAAGCCTGCTGCATTCCACATTACCAAGGAGACATCTATGTTCAAGTTCACGGCCACCGTTCTGGCGGCAATGGCTTTCTGCGGCGCAGCCCAGGCACAGGC
>JAFAIY010000307.1 GCA_019236485.1 Comamonas sp.
ACCTTTCACGACCAGGTCGGCTACTGGCTGTGGGAGCCGGCCACCGGCAACATCATCCTCACCCTGACCATTCCGCGCGGGCAAACCGCCATGGCCACGGGCAAGACCACGGCCGACGCCACCAGCTTCACCCTCAAGGCCGTGCGCGGCTCCACCGTCAACGGCATCTCCAGCAACCCGTTTCTGGAGCACGCCTTCAGAACCGACGCCTACACCATCACCGTCACCAAGCATGCAGACGGCACCTGGTCGTACGAGCAGGAAACCACGCTGACCATCCCCGGCAAGAGCGAGCCCTTTGCCCATACCGACCGCAACACCCTGCACAAGATCGGCGAGCCCACGCCCAACCCCACGGCACTGGCGGCGCTGAAGACACAGGAAGTTTCAGCCTGAATGGGCGGCAGCCCATCGACACGGCCGCACCTACCGGCTTACTCTTGCACCTGTCGACACAAGCAGACCGCCCCGGCAAGGCGGCGTGCCATCCTGCCCAGCGCCCTCAGGAGAGTTGCATGAAACGCTTACACCCCATGCTCGCGGCCGCCGGCCTTTTGGGCGCTCTCATTGGAGGCAATGCCATGGCCCAATCCACCAGCAGCTCACAGTCCAGCGCAAGCAGCGTCAACGGCAGCAGCTCTTACAGCGGCCAGATCACCGGCAATGGCGTCGTGCAATACGGGCTGGACACCCGGCCCCAGCAGCAGCTGAGGGTCAAACTCAACACCGACAACACCAGCATCCGCATGGATGTCGTCAAGGACGGCTCTGCAGATCCGCTATGCCAGGGCTCCGCAGCCCAAAACGTCTGCACATTTCGCACGGAACCCGGCGCAAGCTACCGCGCGCAGCTCTATCTGGCGCGCGATGCCGCGCAGCGCGGTGAAAGCGCCCGCTTTACGCTCACCGTCGAGCAAGGCAGCTGACAAAGGCCATGGCGGCGAACCCAGCGCACAGAACGACTCATATTGCCGCTGACACAACGTTGCGTTAGCCTGCGGACTCCAATCATGCTCAGGAGCCTGCCATGTCCCGTCGTCTGGTTCTTTCCGCCAGCACTGCCGTTGCGGCGGTCGCTTTGGTCGTTGGTTGCGGCGCCATGGGGGCATCGGGCGGCAACCCCATGAGCTTCTTCATCACCAGCACCAACCCCGGCAAGGGCGGCGACCTGGGCGGCCTGGCCGGGGCCGACCGCTACTGCCAATCGCTGGCCGCAAGCGTGGGCGCAGGCAACAAGACCTGGCACGCCTACCTGAGCAATGCTGCCCTGAACGGACAACCGGCCGTCAATGCGCGCGACCGCATCGGCAGCGGGCCGTGGCGCAACGCCAAGGGCGTAGTCATTGCCACCAGCGTGGCCGACCTGCACAGCCCCAATGCCAAGGTCGGCAAGGACACCTCGCTGACCGAGAAGGGCGAGGTCGTCTCGGGCTTTGGAGACGAGGTCAACCGCCACGACATCCTCACCGGCTCGCGCCCTGACGGCACCGTGGCCGTGCCCGAGCCCGGCCAAGACACCACCTGCGGCAACTGGACGAAGAGCGATGGCGGCTCTGCCATCGTGGGCCACCACGACCACAAGGGCACCAACCCCGACCCGGTAGCCAACGCCTCGTGGAATTCATCGCACGGCACGCGCGGCTGCAGTATCGACCAGCTCCAACTGACTGGCAGCGCCGGGCTGATGTACTGCTTCGCGACCAACTGACCTGGATGAAAGTGCGGGCCTCGGCCCGCAATCACTCATTCCGAGTCCGCTCTGACTTCTTGATGAAAAACAAATTCAACATGCCATTGCCCCCGGGAGCCAGGCGCATTTGATACACGAACCATCTCTTCTGAATTTAGATGGGTGATCGCCGGCGATATTTGGTTTAATCGTGCGCGATAACAACACTGAGAGGGATTGAATGGCTTCATGCGCGTACTGCAATACCAGAATTCTTTTTGGCGGAAAGCGAGACGGCAATCTTCGCTACTGCAATGAGAAATGCCAGCACCAAGGGCGACTTTCCGAAGCTGCGAGTCAGCTGTCCCAGCGGATGTCCAGGCCCATATTTTTCGGGTTCACAAAGGCAACTGCCCCAAGTGTGACGGGCCCGGCCCGGTGGATGTGCATACCTCTTACCGCGTGTACTCCGTCGTCATGATGACGTCGTGGTCCAGCAGGCCACTGGTAGCTTGCGCCCGGTGCGGCACCAAGCAAAAAATCGGAGACACGGTCTTTTCATTGTTCCTGGGGTGGTGGGGTTTCCCTTGGGGAATTTTGATGACGCCTGTGCAGCTCACCCGAAATCTGATTGCCTTTGGCAAGACCCCAGACCCTGAGACGCCCTCCTTGGCGCTGGAGCAAGTGCTTAGAAGCCATTTAGCCGCCCAGCTCCTTGCCAATCAGCAACAAGCGGCGTCCCAGCCCGGCAACTACCGTTGAAATCTGATTAGCGCCCCAAAAAGCGCCTGCTAACGCACAAAGGCAATGTAGCTCTCTACATTGCCTTTTTCTTTGGTTTATTTCAGTTGCTCAACATCGCACTAATCAAGGAATGAAAGACCCAACATCCGCTTGTACATCTCTTGGTCTCCGATTTTAATTTCCCACCGCCTTTCCATGAAAGCTAATAATTTCATGCCTCGTGCCAAAATTTGATCAGGCCCCCAAATTTCCTCTTTGCAAACCTCATTTTCAGCATAACTGCCATACATATAACCAACAACCGAATCACCAATACCAGTTTTCTTTAAGTCAAATGGCTTATTAGAGAGTGAAGCATTCTTTGCCCTAGACAACGGAAGTAGGTTCCCTAATGAGTTACGCAACGATGTTCTCTGCTTCTGGGTAAAACCACCAAAGTTAGATGCCCAAGTTGGATGTCTCGCTTGCCTCGGGAATATGTGCTCAACCGTAATATTATCTTTCTTAGGCTCATTGAATTCTGCCCAAAATATTTTCGATCTTTCTGTTTTAGATTTACTTTGCAACTCCAGATTATATTCATAAAGAAAATAATATATCCCTTCCCAACCATAGAAGCCTTCTGCGCCAAATTCAGAAATCATCCCTCGCAAGTAATCAGACTCTCTTGAAAGTCCATCGCTCATTTCCTTAATAGCTTTCATTACTTTATCAGTGCTCAACTTATTAGTTCCGAGATCAGAAGATAGTTCAATCAA
>JAFAIY010000329.1 GCA_019236485.1 Comamonas sp.
GTGTACTGGGCAGCCTTGAGCTTGCGCAGGGTTTCCGACACGTCACGGGCGATTTCGTTGGAATGGATTTCCTGGGTCTTGATCACGCCATCGGGGTTGATCACAAAGGTACCGCGCAGAGCCAGGCCTTCTTCGGGGATGTGCACGCCGAAAGCGTTGGTCAGCTGGTGCGTGGGGTCGCCCACCAGAGGGAACTGAGCCTTGCCCACGGCGTCGGAAGTCTCGTGCCACACCTTGTGCGAGAAATGCGTGTCGGTGGTGACGATGTACACCTCGGCGCCGGCCTTCTGGAATTCGGCGTAGTTGTTGGCAGCGTCTTCGATTTCGGTGGGGCAGTTGAAGGTGAAGGCGGCAGGCATGAAGATCACCACGGACCACTTGCCCTTGAGGTTGGCTTCGGTCACTTCGATGAACTCACCCTTGGCGGCGCCAGCGCGTTGCACAAAAGCGGTGGTCTTGAAGGGTTGGACTTGCGTATTGATCAGGGACATTGCTCTTTCCTCTTGGTTAGCGACTGAACACGGAACGAAGTTTAGACTTCGGTGCTTGATAAATCTAATCAATTGACTTTATATCATCGATTGATTTAATCAATATTACTTCACCGCACAAAACTGCGTCGTCCCGGCAGTGAAGATCAGCCTTCTATTGTGGGGCGTTTCCGCGGCTTTCAAGCAATGAGCCCCTCAATCGCCGTCATAGCTTTTCTTTCGTCATCAAACCGTCAGCAGCTCCATGTCGGCGGAGAGCTAAACGAGAACGCGCATCATGTGCAGCCAATGCGCGCAGACATGGGCATTTCTTGATCTGTCGCATAAACCAACGACAATCCAAGTAACAGAACAACCGCCGAGAAGGAGTCCCCCATGAAAGGTGACGCACAAGTCATTTCCTGGCTGCAAGCTCAGCTCAAGAACGAACTGACCGCCATCAACCAGTACTTTCTGCACTACCGCATGTACAAGCACTGGGGCTTCGACAAGCTGGCCAAGAAGGAATACGAGGAATCCATCGGCGAGATGAAGCACGCCGACTGGCTGATGGACCGCATCTTCATGCTCGACGGCCTGCCCAATCTGCAGGACCTGGGCAAGCTGCAGATCGGCGAGGACGTGCCCGAGGCACTGGCCTGCGATCTGCGCCTGGAGCAGGCCGCCCAGCAGACCATCAAGGACGGCATGGCCCACTGCGAAGCCGTGCGCGACTATGTCTCGCGCGATCTGCTGCAGAAGATTCTGGACGACACCGAGGAACATATCGACTACCTCGAAACCCAGATCGATCTGATCGACAAGGTGGGCGTGCAAAACTATCTGCAGTCGCAGATGGGCGAGGCCTCCTGAACCCGGCCCCGGCCGAAAAAAAGCGGACTCCGGTCCGCTTTTTTCATGGCCGCGCCGGCTCAGCTGGGCATCAGAAAATCCCGGCTGATGCCCGAGCCCAGATCGTTGATGCGGTCCAGGAACTGCGTCAGATAGGCATGCAGACCCGTGGTCAGGATCTCGTCGATGCGGCCGTACTGCAGATCGGCGAGCAGGCGCCCGGCCTTGCGCTCGGTCTCGCGCGAATGCTCGTTGCCCACGCGCTCCAGGTTCTTGACCACCTCGCGCATGCTGGCCAGCAGCGAGCGCGGCATGTCGGCGCGCAGCATCAGCAGCTCGGCCACGCGCTCCGGCGTGATCACATCGCGGTAGACCTTGCGGTAGATCTCGAAGGCCGAGACGCTGCGCAGCAGCGCGCTCCAGTGGTAGAAGTCGAAGTTCATCATGGCGCGGCCACGCGGCATGCCGTGGTAGTCGCGCTCTATGGAGTGGAACTTCACATCCAGTAGCCGGGCCGTGTTGTCGGCCCGCTCCACGAAAGTCCCCAGGCTCACGAAGTGCAGGGCCTCGTCCTTGAGCATGGTGCCCAGCGACACGCCGCGCCACAGATGCGAACGGTACTTGACCCATTCGAAGAACTGGGCCGGGTCCTTCTTCCAGCCCTCCTTGGCGAAGTTGCGCTGCAGCGCCAGCCAGGTCTGGTTCTGGGTCTCCCAGGACTCGGTGGTCAGCGCTCCGCGCACCGCGCGGGCGTTCTCGCGCGCGGCCTTGAGGCAGGAGAAGATGGAGGACGGGTTGATCTCGTCCGACACCATGAACTCCAGCACCGAGTCGCGGTCCACCGCCGCATAGCGGTCCCTGAAGGCCGGTATCAGCTCGCTGATGGACAGCACGCTGTGCCAGCCGCGGTGCGCATCGTGGATGGCCTGAGGCAGCATGGCGGTTTCATAGGACACGCTGAGCATGCGCGCGGTGTTCTCTGCGCGCTCGGTGTATCGGGACATCCAGTACAAATGGTCTGCGGTACGTGACAGCATCAACGGCCTCCGTCTTGATCTTCGAGCACCCAGGTGTCCTTGGTGCCTCCGCCCTGGGATGAGTTCACCACCAGCGAGCCTTTCTTGAGCGCCACGCGCGTCAGCCCGCCCGCGACCATATTGATCTCGGTGCCCGCAAGCACGAAAGGCCGCAGATCGATATGGCGCGGTGCGATGCCTCGCTCCACCATGGTCGGACAGGTGGACAGGGAGAGCGTGGGCTGGGCGATATAGCCGGCGGGATGGGCCAGCAGCGCACGCCGGAAGTCCTCGATCTCGGCCTTGGTCGCGGCCGGTCCGATGAGCATGCCGTAGCCGCCCGCGCCGTGTACCTCCTTGACCACCAACTCGTGCAGATGGGCCAGCACATACTGCAGGTCTTCCTGCTTGCGGCACAGCCAGGTCGGAACGTTCTGCAGAATGGGCTCTTCGCCCAGGTAGAAGCGGATCATCTCAGGCACATAGGGGTAGACCGATTTGTCGTCGGCCAGGCCCGTGCCCACGGCATTGCAGATATTGACGTTGCCGGCGCGGTAGGCGCGCATCAGCCCCGCGCAGCCCAGCGTGGAGCCAGGACGGAACACCTCGGGATCGAGAAAATCATCGTCGACGCGGCGGTAGATCACGTCCACCCGCTGCAGGCCTTGGGTGGTGCGCATATAGACCATGTCTTTCTCGACCACCAGATCCTGGCCTTCGACCAGTTCCACCCCCATCTGCTGGGCCAGGAAAGCATGCTCGAAATAGGCGCTGTTGTGCATGCCCGGCGTGAGCACCACCACCGTGGGCTCCTGCACGCCCTGGGGGGCGCTGGCGCGCAAGGTGTCCAGCAGCATGTCCGGGTAATGGGCCACGGGCGCCACCGCATGCTTGCTGAACAGCTCGGGAAACAGCCGCATCATCATGCGGCGGTTTTCCAGCATATAGGACACGCCCGAGGGCACGCGCAGATTGTCCTCGAGCACGTAATACACGCCCTCGCCGCTGTCGCTGCCGGGCGCCGGGGCGCGCACTATGTCTATGCCGGCGATGTTCGCGTAGACATCGTTGGGCACCTGTATGCCCTCCATCTGGGGCCGGTACTGGCTGTTGCCGCGCACCAGCTCCTGCGGGATCAGGCCCGCGCGCACCATGTCCTGGCCGTGATAGGCATCGCGGATGAAGCGGTTCAGCGCCGTGACGCGCTGCACCAGGCCCGCCTGCATGCGGCTCCACTCATGGGCGGGAATGATGCGTGGGATCAGGTCGAAGGGAATCAGCCGCTCCGCGCCCGCGCCGCTCTCGTCCTTGTCACCGTAGACGGCGAAAGTGATGCCCACGCGGCGGAACACGATCTCGGCCTCGGCGCTGCGGGCCTGCAGATAGTCCTGCGACTGCTTGGCCAGCCATTGCGCATAGTCACGATAGTGGTCCCGCACCGCGGCGGCGCTCGAATTCAGATACATCTCATCGAAGGTGCGCATTCCAGTCCTCTCATTCTTGGCACAGCGGATAAGGGCCGCGCTCGCCATGCAACAGCATGACGGCAATTTCTCCATGCAAACCTTATGCCAATTTCTCAGGGCCGTCCCGTAGAAACCGCGTGCACATCCCAATAATGCGCCCGAATCTGCCGCTCGCACTGCAAACTCTGCGGCCGGGCCGAATTCCAGTAGGCGGCGCCGCAGCGATCCTGGATCACGAGCCGGCTGCCCGCGCTGCCATAGCGGTCCAGCACCGCCGGCACCGGATGGCCGAAACGGTTCAGATAGCCGGCCTGCACCATCGCCCATTGCGGACTCAGGCCCTGCACCCAGGGCGCAGTCGATGAGGTCTTGCTGCCATGGTGGGGCACCAGCAACCAGTCCACGGGAGCGCCCAGCCCGGATTCCAGCAGCTGCCGCTCCTGCGCGGCTTCTATGTCTCCGGCCAGCAAGGCCACGCGGCCCGTGGCCGAACGCAGGCGCAGCACGCAGCTGCCAAAGTTGGGCCTGGGCTTGCGGCCGCCCAGCCAGTCGTCGCCGGGCGGCGGGTGCAGCACTTCGAACTCCACGCCATCCCATAGCCAGCGCTGGCCTCGGGTGCAGCGCTGCACGGGCGCCAGGGCCGCCAGCTGCGGATCCTCGATCACGGAATCCGAGCCCCAGACCGCCAGCCCCGGCTGCGCGCCGCTGACGGCCAGTGCGCCCCCCGTGTGGTCGCTGTCGCGATGGCTGAGCATCATGGCGTCCAGCCTCATGCCCTGGGCAGCCAGCAGGGGCAGGAGCACGCGCTCGCCCGCATCGCTGCTGCGGCCGTAGCGCGGTCCCGCGTCATACAGCATGCGATGCGCGGCCGTGCTGATGATCACCGCATTGCCCTGGCCGATATCGGCGGCCAGCAGCTCGAACTCGCCCCAGCCCGGCCATGCGGCGGGCCAGCACAGGGCCGGCAGCGCGAACAGGGCCGACACCAGCCTGAGCCTGGCGGGCAGCGGCGCAATCAGCAGCAGACCCGCGGCTATGGCCAGCAGGCTGGCCCACCATGCGGGCTGGGGCAGGGCCCAGACCGCCCAGGGCAGGGCCGCCAACCATTGCAGCAGCGCCATCAGTGGCAGCATGGCGGCTGCGGCCCAGGCCGCGGCCGCCGGCACCAGAGCCGCGAGCAGGGCCAGCGGCGTGACGATCAGCGTCACCCAGGGAATGGCCACAAGATTGGCCAGCAGGCCGACGATGGACACCTGACCAAACAGCAGCAGGCCCAGCGGCGCCAGAGCCACAGAGATCAGCCACTGCTCGCGCCAAAGCCCCTGCAATTTCGACAGAAAACGCCGTGCAGCCGTTTCACCCTCTGCGCGGGAAGCTCCTGCATCTGTAGCCAGCAGAACGCCCACGGCCACAAAGCTGAGCCAGAAGCCGGCCTGCCATAGCGCCCAGGGATCGGCGACCACCACCACGGCCAGCGCCAGCAGCCAGACACAGGGCCAAGGCCAGCGCACGCCCAGCCACTGCAGCAGCGCCACCACGGCCAGCATGCATACGGTGCGCTGCGCGGGCAGGCCCCAGCCGCTGAACAAGGCATAGGCCGCGGCCAGCAGCACGCCGGCCAGCAGCGCCACGCGCGGCGCGGGCCAGATGCGGCAGGCGCGCGCGCTCAGCCGCCAGAGCCGCCCCACCAGCAGCGCTGCAAGCCACGCGAACATTGTGATGTGGAGGCCCGAGATGCTCATAAGATGGGCCACGCCGGTCTGGCGGAACATGGCCCAGTCGGCGCGATCTATGGCCTGCTGGTCGCCAACGGCCAGGGCCGCGACCACGCCGACGGCCGCCTGCTGCCTGTCCGCGGCCATGGCGGGCCACCAAAGCTGCAGCCGCGCCGACTGTGCCAGGATGCGATCGCGCAGCCATTGGCGCCAGCGCTGCAACCGGTATTCGGACGTAAGCTCGAGCAGCTGCGGCGCCGGCTGCTCACGCACATAGCCCGTGGCCTGCACGCCCTGCTCCCAGGCCTGGAGCTCGTAATCAAAGCCATGGGGGTTGCGCGAACCATGCGGGCGTTTGACGCGCACGGTGAAACGCCAGCGCTGGCCGGGACTCAGCGCCACGCCATGGGCCCAGCCCGCAAGCCGGGGTTCGGCCGCATCCAGCTCCTGCCCGAATGGGCCATACCAGGACAGCTCCATCACGCCCGGCACGCCCTGCGGCGCCCGCTCGACCACCAAGCGCCAGCGCTGGCCATTGGCCGTGTTCTGCAGCATGGAGGCGATCGTGCCTTCCACCACGATATCCACGGCCTCCAGCGGCTTGGGCAGGGTCTGCTCCAGATAGGCATGGGCGCGCCACCCGCTCAGGCCCGCCACGCAGCAGGCGGCGCCCGACAGCAGCAACAGCCAGCGCCATACTGCTCCGCCACGCAGCAGCGCGGCAAGCAAGGCCAGGGCGCAGCCCGTTCCCAGCAGCCACTGGTAGGCGGGCAGGCTCCACAGCCCGGCCTGGCTGACCTGCCAGGCCGCGCCCAGCACACAGCCCCATAGCGGCGCCAGCCACGAAAGGCGCTCGCGGGACAGGACAGGGCTGGAGCTGGAGCTAGGCGACATGACGCCATGCTAGATGCGGCCGCCGCGGCCGCAGACTGCGGCTATCCCTGCCCTGCAACCCGCGTGAAAACCGCCGCCAGCGCTTGCTCCATGCGCGCTTGCAGCTATTAATTCAAAAGCCGGTGCGGTGATGTCCGGCGGCTGTGTCAAACTTGGCAGCCTTTCATTGCCACACTTGCGGAGTCCGTCATGAGCGTCTACGACAAACTCAAAGCCCTGAACATCAGCCTGCCCGAAGTGGCGCTGCCCGCCGCCGCCTATCTGCCCTATATGCAGACCGGCAATCTGGTGTTTCTCAGCGGCCATGTCGCCAAGAAGAACGGCCAGCCCTGGGTCGGCAAGCTGGGCGAGAACATGAGCACCGAAGAAGGCAAGCAGGCGGCCCGCGCCGTGGCCATCGACCTGATGGGCACGCTGCAACATGCTTGCGGCGGCGATCTGAGCCGCATCAAGCGCATCGTCAAGGTGATGAGCCTGGTGAACTCCTCCACCAGCTATACCGAGCAGCACCTCGTCACCAATGGCTGCAGCGAGCTGCTCGGCGAAGTCTTCGGCGAGGCCGGCAAGCATGCGCGCAGCGCTTTCGGCGTGGCCCAGATCCCCATGGGCTGCTGCGTGGAAATCGAGCTGATCGCCGAACTCGCGGCCTGATCCGCGCAGCGATCGCAAGACATGGCTGCACCGCCGCTGGTCCTGAGCATTCAATCCCATGTGGCCTACGGGCATGTGGGCAATGACGCAGCCGTGCTGCCGCTGCTGCTGCTGGGCATGGAGCCCGTGGCCGTGCATACCGTGCAGTTCTCCAACCACACGGGCTATGGCGAGTTCAAGGGCCAGGTCTTCACTCCCGCCCATGTGCAGGATGTGCTCGACGGCCTGCGCGCACGCGGCGTGCTGGCCCGCTGCAGCGCCATACTCTCGGGCTATCTGGGCGATGCCGGTGTGGGCGAGGTGATTCTCGCCGCCGTGCAGGAGGTGCGCAGCCTGCGCCCCGAGGTCCGCTATCTGTGCGACCCTGTGATGGGCGATGTGGGCCGCGGCATCTTTGTGCGCCCCGGCATCCCCGATTTTCTGCGCAAACGCGCCCTGTCCCTGGCCAGCGTGATCACGCCCAATCACTATGAGTT
>JAFAIY010000406.1 GCA_019236485.1 Comamonas sp.
GCGCTTGACCGCACGGACCGCAGAATCCTCGACATCTTGCAGCGCGAGGGCCGCATCGCGATCACCGAGCTGGCCGAGCGCGTGGGCCTGTCCGCCTCGCCCTGTTCGGAGCGCATCAAGCGCATGGAGCGCGCCGGCGTGATCACCGGCTACCACGCGCATCTCTCGCCCGAGGCCCTGGGCAAGACGCTGCTGGTGTTTGTGGAGCTCAAACTGTCGTCAAAGTCCGAGGAGGTCTTCGACAAGGTGCGCAAGGAGCTGCTGCATGTGCCCGACGTGCTCGAATGCCATCTGGTGTCCGGCAGCTTCGACTATCTGGTCAAGGCCAGGCTGGGCGGCATGCGCGAATACCGGCGCCTGCTGGGCGACATACTCAAAAAACTGCCTGTGCCGGCCGAGTCGCACAGCTATGTGGTGATGGAAGAGGTCAAGGACACCCAGATCCTGCCCCTGGACCGCTGAGGCGGTTCGGCCTTCTAGCGCATAACTGCGCTGGACCACTTGGTTCCGCGCTCGAAGGCCGCTTCGCATCCTAGAATCCACGCATAAAGAAAGCTTCTAGGAGACAACATGCGCATACTGATTGCCGAAGATGATCAGGTGCTGGCCGACGGTCTGCTGCGCACTCTGCGCAGCTCGGGCGCCGTGGTCAGCCATGTGGCCAATGGCAGCGAGGCCGATGCGGCGCTGATGACCAGCAGCGAGTTCGACCTGCTGATCCTGGACCTGGGCCTGCCCCGCATGCATGGCCTGGAAGTGCTCAAGCGCCTGCGCGGGCGCGGCGAGGCGCTGCCGGTGCTGATCCTCACGGCCGCCGACTCCATCGAGGAGCGCGTGCAGGGCCTGGACCTGGGCGCCGACGACTATATGGCCAAGCCGTTTGCGCTGTCCGAGCTGGAGGCGCGCGTGCGCGCTCTCACGCGCCGCGGCATGGGCGGCGCCAGCTCCACCATCAAGCACGGCCCGCTGGTATACGACCAGGCCGGGCGCGTGGCGACCATAGACGGCAAGATGGTGGAACTCTCGGCGCGCGAGCTGGGCCTGCTGGAAGTCCTGCTGCAGCGCGCGGGCCGCCTGGTCAGCAAGGACCAGCTGGTGGACCGGCTCTGCGAATGGGGCGACGAGGTCAGCAACAACGCCATCGAGGTCTATATCCACCGCCTGCGCAAGAAGATAGAGAAAGGCCCGATCCGCATCGCCACGGTGCGCGGCCTGGGCTACTGCCTGGAAAAAATCACCCCCCCCTGAGCGGCTTTGCCTAGGCCGCCCCGCCGCTTCCCCCCAGGGGGACGGCAGCCTTTGCTTCGGGGCGGCCCTCGCTGGCTGCCTCTTGCATGAGATAGCGCCCCACCCATGAAGATCTTTCAGCGTGAGCAGCGATCCCTGTTTGGCGAGATCCTGGACTGGATGCTCACGCCGCTGCTGCTGCTGTGGCCGGTGAGCCTGGCCCTGACCTGGCTGGTGGCCCAGGGCCTGGCCAACAAGCCCTTCGACCGCGCGCTCGAATACAACGCCCAGGCCCTGGCCCAGCTGGTCATCGTGCAGCGCGGCAAGGTGCAGTTCAATCTGCCACAGTCGGCCAGCGAGATCCTGCGCGCCGACGAATCGGACACGGTGTTCTTCCAGGTCAGCGGCATCAGGGGCGAATACCTGGCCGGCGAGCGCGACCTGCCCCGGCCGCCCGAGCGCGACGAGGCGCCGCCCGCGGGCACGGTGCTGCTGCGCGACGAGGAGTACAAGGGCATCGATCTGCGCGTGGCCTATATCTGGGTGCGCATGCCCCTGCCCGGCGAACCCAGCGCCCTGGTCCAGGTCGCGGAGACGCGCGAGAAGCGCAGCGTGCTGGCCACCGAGATCATCAAGGGCGTGATGCTGCCGCAGTTCGTGATCCTGCCGCTGGCCGCGCTGCTGGTATGGCTGGCGCTGGCGCGCGGCATCAAGCCGCTGCACAGGCTGGAGGAGCGCATACGCGCGCGCAAGCCCGAGGACCTCTCGCCGATCAACCACAAGGAGGTGCCGCTGGAGGTGGTGCCGCTGGTCGACTCCGTCAACGATCTGCTGGAGCGGCTGGACGACTCCATCGCCACGCAAAAGCGCTTTCTGGCCGACGCGGCCCATCAGCTCAAGACGCCGCTGGCGGGCCTGCGCATGCAGGCCGACCTGGCCCAGCGCGAGGGCACGAACACCGAGGAGCTGAAGCGCTCGCTGGCGCAGATCGGGCGCTCCAGCATGCGCGCCACCCACACCGTGAACCAGCTGCTGGCGCTGGCGCGGGCCGAAAGCGCCGTGCCCGCCATGCAGGCCTGCAATCTGGTGCGCATCGTCACCGACGTGGTGCAGGACTGCCTGCCGCGCGCCATGGACAAGCATATAGACCTGGGCTACGAGGGCGCGAGCTCGGCCACGCCCGGCGTCTGGCTCAACGGCAATGCCACGCTGCTGGCCGAGCTGGTGCGCAATCTGGTGGACAACGCCATCAACTACACGCCCTCGTCCAGCGCCCTGCCCGGCATGGTCACGGTGCGCGTGCAGGCCGATCGTTTCGGCCAGGTGCTGCTGCTGCAGGTGGAGGACTCGGGCCCCGGCGTGCCGCCGTCCGAGCGGGAGCTGGTCTTCCAGCCCTTCTACCGCACCCTGGGCACCGAGGCCGACGGCTCGGGCCTGGGCCTGCCCATCGTCATGGAAATAGCGCGCCAGCATGGCGCCCAGGTGCTGCTGGAGGACGCGCGCCAGGGCCAGACGCCGCCGGGCGCACTGTTTACCGTGCGCTTCAAGCCTCTGCCCGGGCAAAGCTGATTCGCACCCGGTGTTCGCTTTATTGCAGCGCTGGTATCGGAAACTGCGTATTTTGCAAATTCTGCAGGACCCTAAAATCAATTTCACATGGACTGCCCCAAAAGTCAGCGCTCGCGTGCGGCTGGAGCAGCAGATTTGGAAATGGATCCCGGGAGCTTGTTGATGCAACGTCGTCAATTCATCTGCACCGCCGCTGCCTCCGCAGTGGCTTCTTCTTTCTCCGGCCTGGCCCAGGCCCAGGACACGGCGCGCCCGCTGCGCATCGTCGTGCCCTTCCCGGCCGGCGGCTCCACCGACATGGTGCCGCGCAATATGCAGGACGTGCTGCCCAAGCTGCTGGGCGGCCAGGCCGTGGTGATCGAGAACAAGGCCGGCGCCGGCGGCTCCATCGGCATGGCCGAAGTGGCCCGTGCCAACGACGGCGTGACCTTCGGCATCGCCACCCTGTCCACCCATGGCGTGAACCCCGCGGTGTTCAAGAAGCTGCCCTATGACGCCCTCAACGACTTCGTGGGCGTGACGGAAATCGTCAAGGCTCCGGGCGTGATCGTGATCAACCCCAAGCTGGTGCCCGCCAAGAACTTCGCCGAATTCGTGGCCTATCTCAAGGCCAACCCCGGCAAAGTGTCCTATGCCACGCCCGGCAACGGCACCATCGGCCATATGTGGGGCGCCCAGTTCATCAAGAGCACGGGCACCGACATGCACCACATCCCCTACCGCGGCGCCGGCCCGGCCATCAACGACGTGCTGGGCGGCCAGGTGCCCGTGTACTTCGACCAGGTGGCCTCGTCCCTGCCCCATATCAAGTCGGGCAAGCTGCGCGCCCTGGCCGTGTCCTGGCACGAGCGCCTGGACGTGCTGCCCGATGTGCCGACCTATGCCCAGTCCGGCCACCCCGACCTCAACGATCCTTCGTGGTTTGGCCTGGTGGCCCCCAAGAGCACACCCGCGGCCCAGGTGGAGCGCATGCAGAAGGCCATCGTGGCCGCGCTCAAGGACCCTGCCGTCAAGCAGCGCATGGCCGCCCAGGGCCTCTATCCTTCGGGCACCTCGAGCGCCGATTTCACCAAGCAGATCGCCAGCGAAGTGACCAAGATGAAGAAGGTCGCGGCCTCCGCCGACATCCATCTGGATTAAAAACCGGAGCATGGCGCGCCTGTTGCGCCATGTCTTCATACACAAAAGGCCTGCAGATGCAGGCCTTTTTTTCGTCAACAGCTCCTCAATCAGGAGCGAAACTCATTTGGGACAGGCCTGCAGCGCCTTGGGCAGCAGATTCTTGCCGGCCAGCGCGGCCACCTCGTTCCTGAAGCTGGGCGTGGCCTTGGGCAGGCGCAGCGCATAGGTTGTCAGCTCGGGGCGCTCCTGCACCACGCGGGCCGTGCGCACGCCCTGGCGCGTGAAGGTAGCCAGCTGGCGCTGGGCGGCCTCCTCGGTGGAAAAACGCCCCAGCGAAAGGCCGGGCTCGAAGCCGCCGCCCGCGCGGTCGAAGTCGATGTTCATCAGGCGCAGCTCACCGCGCTTGCGGTCCAGAAACTCGGTGTCGGGGAACTTGCCCATATAGACCATCCAGCGGCCGTTCTGATGGCTGGCCACGAGTTCCCAGTCCGCCTTGGGCTTGGCCGCCAGCGCCCGGCGGATGCTGTCGGCCTGGCGCTCCTCTATGCCCGAAGCCTGGTAGCAGCTCTCGGGCTCCTTGAGCTCCTTGGCTACGGCCACGGGCTCGGGCTTGCTCTCAGGCTTGTTGAGCGGCTTGGCAGGGGCCTCGGGCGCCGGTTCGGCGAGCTCGGGCTCCGCGGCCGCGCTTTCCTGCGGCTCGGCCGCACCCGGCTTGTCGAAGCTCAGCGCCTCGGGCTTGATCTGCTGCTCAAGACGCTGAGGCTCGGACTGCAGCACCGGCGCCAACCCCAGGCCCGCCAGATGGCCATGGCTCCACAGGTAGTAGCCGGCATTGGCCAGCAGCAGCAGCAGGAAAACAATTCTCAGCATGGACTTCCCTCGGGTGCAGGCTCAATTCTGCAGCGGGCTGCCGGCCGGGCGCACGCTGATCTCCGAACTGGTCACGGCCTGCAGGCCGCCGGCCGTGCGCACCAGAAAGCCGCCATCGGCGGCCACGCCCTGGGCCAAGCCGCTCGTGCCGTCGCTCAGATTCACTTCGCGACCCGCCAGCAGGTCGCGCTGGGCAAAGCGCGGCAGCAGCGGCGCAAAGCCGTTCCGCGCAAAGGCCTGCACCTCGGCGACCAGCGCCGGCAGAATGCAGGCCAGGGCCGTGGGCGCATCCAGCGCCGCATCCAGCTCCTGCAGACAGGCCGGCGGCGTGCGCATGCCGTCGCCGGGGCGCGGACGCACATTGATGCCTATGCCTATCACCACATAGCGCGGCGCACTGAAATCATGCTGATGCGTGCCGACAAAGCTCGCGGTCTCGATCAGAATGCCGGCCAGCTTGCGGTCGCCTTCCAGCCACAGATCGTTGGGCCATTTGATGCCGATCTTGGACGTGGCGCTGCCCGCAGCGGGCAGATGGGGCTGCAGGCTCTCGGCCACGCTGACCCCCACGGCCAGGGACAGGCCCGACCAGTCCCTGGGCGCCAGCGGCAGGCCCAGCGAGAACATCAGCGAATCGCCGACACCGCTGACCCAGTTGCGGCCCAGCCGGCCACGGCCCTGAGTCTGCTGCTCGGCGATCAGGAGCACGGGCTCGGTCAGGCCGTCGCGCGCGCGGCGCATGAGCTCGGTGTTGGAGGAGTCTATGGAAGGCAGAACCTCCACCGTAAAGCCCGGCAGCTGTGGCGCAATGGCTTCCCACAAGGCTTCGGCATTCCAGTGAATCGGCTGGGTCATTTTTTATCCAAATCTAAAAACTGGCGCTTCCTGCTCTAAGCAGCAGGCGCTTTCCGCATAGGCATACCGCACCTCAGAGACGCCAAGCAAGAGCCGCCTCGAAGCGAAGGCGTCGTCCCCCTCCCGAAGAGAGAGGGGGAAGCCGCGCAGCGGCTCAGGGGGAGTCTGGAAACGGAGGTTTCCAGCCCCTTTTCGGCGCCAGCATGGTGCCGCGGCAGTTCTGGGCGCCGCAGTGGCAGGCATATTCGGCCTTGAGCTTGGGCGTGTAGCGCTCCTCCACCATCAGGCCGTAGTCGTAGTTGAGCTCCTCGCCGGCCGCGATATTGCGCAGCGCCACGATGAAAATGCGGCCGTCGCGCTCGTCGGTGTAGCAGTTCGGGTCGCAGCTGTGATTGATCCAGCGCGAGGAATTGCCGCTGTGCGTGGCGTCGATCACGCGCTCCGCGTCGACCTGGAAGTAGAAAGTGTGATTGGGCTGGCTGGGATCGTGAGGATGGCGGTCCTGGGCTTGCTGCCAGTCTATGACCTCGCCCACGTACTCGATGATGGTTTCGCCTTCCGCAATATCCTGCACGGCGAAAACACCTTTGCCGTGCACGCCGGAGCGCCGGGTCTGGATGCGGCGGCCCGTTGATGGGGCCAGGGATGTGCGGGGCATGTTTTCTCTGATACTTTGAATATGCACACATGTGCGCGTGCGTGCGCGCGAGAAGCGAATTGTATGAGCCTGAGCCCATATGGAGGCTCGGGTGGTTAATGACGACGAGAACACACAATGACTAAAACCCTGGTGATTGCAGAAAAGCCTTCTGTCGCACAGGACATCGTCCGTGCACTGACCCCGGTGGCAGGCAAGTTCGAAAAACACGATGACCATTTCGAATCCGACGGCTATGTGGTGACCAGTGCGGTCGGCCACCTGGTGGAAATCCAGGCCCCGGAGCAATACGACGTCAAGCGCGGCAAATGGAGCTTTGCGCATCTGCCCGTGATCCCGCCGCACTTCGACCTCAAGCCCGTGGACAAGACCAAGAGCCGGCTCAATGCCGTGGTCAAGCTGGCCAAGCGCAAGGACGTTGGCGAACTCATCAACGCCTGTGACGCAGGCCGCGAAGGGGAGCTGATCTTCCGTCTGATCGAGCAGTACGCGGGCGGCGCCAAGGGCACTCTGAGCAAGCCCATCAAGCGCCTGTGGCTGCAGTCCATGACGCCGCAGGCCATACGCGACGGCTTCAAGAACCTGCGCAGCGACCAGCAGATGCAGGGCCTGGCCAGCGCCGCGCGCAGCCGCTCCGAGGCCGACTGGCTGGTCGGCATCAACGGCACGCGCGCCATGACGGCCTTCAACTCGCGCGACGGCGGCTTCTTCCTGACCACCGTGGGCCGCGTGCAGACGCCCACGCTGTCCCTGGTGGTGGAGCGCGAGGAAAAAATCCGCAAGTTCGTGAGCCGCGACTACTGGGAGGTGCACGGCAGTTTCGACGCCCAGGCCGGCCAGTACCTGGGCAAGTGGTTCAACCCGCAGTGGAAGAAATCGGACGATGCCGAGGCCAAGGCCGACCGCCTCTGGAACAAGGCCGATGCCGAGGCGATTGCAGCCGCCGTCCAGGGCAAGCCCGCCACGGTGACCGAGGAGAGCAAGCCCACCACGCAGGCTTCGCCCCTGCTGTTCGACCTGACCAGCCTGCAGCGCGAGGCCAACGGCAAGTTCGGCTTCTCGGCCAAGACCACGCTGGCGCTGGCGCAAAGCCTGTACGAGCGCCACAAGGCCCTGACCTATCCGCGTACCGATGCCCGCGCCCTGCCCGAGGACTACCTGCCCGTGGCGCGCCAGACCTTCGACATGCTGGCCACCAGCGGCATGCGCCATCTGGCGCCGTTTGCCCAGCAGGCCATCAACGACAACTACATCCGCCCGAGCAAGCGCATCTTCGACAACAGCAAGATCTCGGATCACTTCGCCATCATCCCGACCACGCAAGCGCCTGCTGGCCTGTCCGAAGCCGAGCAAAAGCTCTACGACCTGGTCGTGCGCCGCTTCATGGCCGTGTTCTTCCCGAGTGCCGAATACCAGGTCACCACGCGCATCAGCAAGGTGGAGCAGCATTCCTTCAAGACCGAGGGCAAGGTGCTGGTCAAGCCGGGCTGGCTGGCCATGTACGGCAAGGAAGCCGCCAACGAGGTGGAAGGCGCCAAGGAAGGCGACAAGGGCCAGCCTCTGGTCGCAGTCAAGCCCGGCGAGCAGCCGCGCACCGACCATGCCGACGTCAAGGGCCTGAAGACCAAGCCGCCCGCGCGCTACTCCGAAGCCACGCTGCTGGGCGCCATGGAAAGCGCGGGCAAGCAGATCGACGACGACGAGCTGCGCGAAGGCCGCGAGATGATCCCCACGGCCAAGGCCTTCCAGCTGATGACGCTGTTGCGCGGCCTGGAAGTCG
>JAFAIY010000392.1 GCA_019236485.1 Comamonas sp.
TCGGCCTGATAGGCTGCGGAGCCATGGGCCAGGGCATTGCCCAGCTGTCGGCACAGGCCGGCGCTCAGGTGCTGCTGCTGGACGCCCGCGCGGGCGCGGCCCAGCACACGGTGGAGAGGATCAAATCCCTCTGGTCGTCGCTGGCGGCCAAGGGCAGGCTCGATGCCGAACAGCTGGCCGCCTATGGCGCGCGCCTGCAGGCCGTGCAGTCCTCGGCCGATCTCGCGGGCTGCGATCTGGTCGTGGAAGCCATCGTCGAGCAGCTGGACCTCAAGCAGGCGCTGCTGCGCGAACTGGAGCCGCTGCTGGCCGCGAATGCCGTGATTGCCAGCAATACCTCGTCCCTGTCCATCACGGCCATGGCCACGGCGCTCAAGAACCCGAAGCGTTTTGCGGGCTGGCATTTCTTCAACCCCGCGCCGCTGATGAAGGTGGTGGAGGTCGTCAAAGGCCTGGCCAGCGACGCCGCGACCTGCGAACGCCTGGCCCAGTTCACGCGCGAGTTCGGCCACACGCCCGTGAGCGCCCTGGACACGCCGGGCTTTCTCGTGAACCATCTGGGCCGCGCCTATTCCACCGAGGCTCTGCGCATCGTGCAGGAAAACGTGACCGACTTCGCGACCGTGGACCGCATTCTGCGCGACCAGATCGGCTTCAAGCTGGGCCCGTTCGAGCTCATGGACCTGACGGGCATGGACATCACCCATGCCGTGACCGAATCCATCTACCACCAGTATTACGAAGAGCCGCGTTACCGGCCCAACGCGATTGCGGCCCAGCGCGTGGCCGCGGGCCTGCTGGGCCGCAAGAGCGGCACCGGTTATTACCGCTATGACGACGGCAGGCCTCAGCTGCCGGCCGAGCCGCCCGTGCCCGAGGTGGCCGAGTTGCCGCCGGTCTGGGTCTCGCCGCGTGCGGCGCGCCGCCAGGAGCTCCAGCATCTGCTCAAAGGCCTGGGAGTGCAGCTGGAGAGCGGTCAGACGCCTTCGGCCAATGCCCTGATCCTGGTCGCCCCGCTGGGCCTGGACGTCACCACGGTGGCCCTGATGGAGCAGCTGGACCCTCTGCGCACCCTGGGCATAGACCTGCTGGTGGATGACGCCGCCACGCGCCGCCGCGTGCTGGCCACGAATCCGGCCACACGCAGCGATATGCGCGACGCCGCGCTCGCGCTGTTTGCGCGGGACGGCAAGGCCGTGAGCCTGATCCGCGACAGCGGCGGCTTTGTGACCCAGCGCGTGGTCGCCGGCATCGTCAACATCGGCGCCGACATCTGCCAGCAGGGCATAGGCAGCCCCGCCGACCTGGAAAAAGCCGTGACCCTGGGCCTGGGCTACCCCATGGGGCCGCTGGCCATGGGCGACCGTTTCGGCCCCGCCAGCATTCTCGAGGTGCTGCTCAATCTGCTGGCCGTCTACGGCGATCCGCGCTATCGCCCCAGCCCCTGGCTGCGCCGCCGCGGCGCGCTGGGCCTGAGCCTGATGCACGAAGAGCGCTAAGCGCGCTAGTCCACCCGCCCCTTCATGAATGCCCGCGCCCAGCGGGCATTTGCGTTTTCGACGCCGCCACATGCCGCGCGCCGCCCGCATATCCGGGGCGGCACCGGCCCGTTGGGCACGGGGTGCGGACACCCAGGTGACAACCCTGATGGCAACAATTGCGGCGCTGCCGGTCCCACACGCGACAATGGGCCGGTTACCAGTCACGCATAAGACAGAACATGGACGAGCCAATTCTTAGTATGGAAGAACGTGAGGCGATCAACTCCGGTCGCTGGTTCTCATCTCTTTCGCCCTCTCTGAGGCACGACATTCTTCGATGCGCTTACGTCAAACGATTCAAAGATGGCATGCTCATCTGCGCTCGCGGCGAACCGCCCGAGGAGTGGATCGCCTGTGCGCGCGGCGCGGTGCGGGTGAGCTCCACCTCCATCACGGGCAAGCAGATCACGCTGACCTATGTGGAGCCTGGCATCTGGTTTGGCGATGTGGCGATTCTGGACGGCGACAAGCGCACCCACGATGCCTATGCCCATGGGGAGACCACGCTGCTGTGCGTGTCCAAGGCCGACTTCAAGCGCATTCTGTCCTTGCATGTGGAGTTTTCCGAGGCCATCCTGCGCCTCAACGCGCGCCGCGTGCGCCAGCTCTACGGCCTGGTGGAAGACCTCAACACCTTGCCGCTGCGCGCGCGCCTGGCCAAGCAGCTGATGCATCTGACGCGCAGCTATGGCGTGATGAGCCTCTCGGACAGCTCCGAGATCCGCATCGGCCTGCATCTGGCCCAGGAAGAGCTGGCCCAGCTGCTGGGCGCCTCGCGCCAGCGCGTGAACCAGGAGCTCAAGTCCATGGAGCGCGAGGAAGTCATACGCATCGAACCCGGCGGCCTGGTGGTGCGCGACCGCGCGGCGCTGCTGCGCATCGCCGATACCGACCACTAGCCCCCCTGAGCGGCTTTGCCGGGGGCGGCCCCGCCGCTTCCCCCCGAGGGGGGACGACATCTTCGCTGCGGAGCGGCCCTTGCTTGATGTCTCACTCTTGGGGCTTGCCTGTTTTCGGGGCGGCCACCTTTGACTGCCCTCCTCGTTCTCGCTTCTTGGCGCCTTGCCGCGTTCTGCGGCAGCCCCCTGCTTTTTTCGCATTCGCTCGCTGCGCTTTGGCGCAGCGCGGCGGCTTGCGTGCGACCTCCATAAATCGAACCAAGGACTGAACCTCCATGAGCACGTTTGACCATTTCGTCGGCACCCGCCCGGTTTCCGATCAACATGCG
>JAFAIY010000437.1 GCA_019236485.1 Comamonas sp.
CATGCTGTTTGACCGCTATTTGCAGGCCGACAAGAACCGCACGCGGTTTTCACGCATCATCTAGCGCATGCTGTTAACGCTGGTCTGGACTGCTTTGATCATGGGGCTCGTGGGTGGGCCCCATTGTCTTGTTATGTGCGCTGCGCCTTGCAGCGCGGTAAGTGGCAACCGCCCGGTCCGGGGCGAGCAGCCCGTGGTCCTGCATGGCCTGCAGCAGCGGCAGTGGCTGCGTGCCGCCTGTTTCCACCTGGGCCGCATCGCCGGCTATGCGCTGCTGGGCGGCGTGGCGGCCGTGGCCATGGAAAGCCTTTCCTGGCTGACCAGCCAGACCACGGCGCTGCAGCAGCTGTGGACCTTGATGCATGTGGCGGTCATGGCCTGGGGCCTGGCCATGGTGGTGCAGGCGCGCCAACCCGTCTGGCTGGAGCGCGCGGGTCGCGCCGCCTGGACCAGGGTCCAGCCCTGGGTGACGGCGCCGGGAGGCAGCCTGGCCGCGGGTTTTGCCTGGGCGCTGATGCCCTGCGGTCTGCTGTATTCCGCGGTTCTCGTCGCGGCCCTCAGCGGCGGCGCTTGGCAGGGGGCGCTGTCCATGGCGGCTTTTGCGGTGGGCGGCACCCTGTGGCTGGTGGCCGGGCCCTGGCTGTGGCAGTTGAGTCAGTCGCGGCTCAACGGATTGAGCGCCCAATGGGGTACGAGAATTGCAGGCCTGATGCTGATCGGCGTGGCCGCCTGGGCTTTATGGATGGATTTGGTCTACAAACCCAGCCTTTGGTGCCGATAAGTCAGGGGAGTGGTGCATTGGCAGGTTTGCCCGCATCCCTATTGACCCTAGTTCCGATCTAGCAGTCGCAGAACTGCGGAATAATGCAACATCTTGTGTGTTTTGCCCAAAGTGAATCGTTTCGTCTCTATTGATATCGGACAGTTGCGTCTCGGCATGTATGTCTACCTGGACACGGGCTGGCTGCGTCACCCGTTTCCGGTCAATAGTTTCAAGATCACCACCGCCGAACAGCTGCAGACACTTCAGTCGCTGAGTCTGCAGAGCATTCAGTACGACCCCTCGCGCAGCGACCCCGAGCCCGGCACGGGCGCCGACATAGAGGCTCCGGCAGACCTAGGCCAGGAACCGGTGGCTACGGCCGAAGCTTGCGACGAGGTCGGGGCCTGGCGCGCCTGTATGCAGGTCCTGCAATCCCAGTTCCAGAGCGCGGTATCGGACTTCGATGCCGTGCAGGGGCTGGTTCCAACCGATCTTCCGGCCGCGCGCCAGCGCAGCGATGCCCTGGTCGCCGAATATGTGGTGCAGCTCGCGCAGGAGCGCGATGTGATCCTGCACCTGCTGGCCGATGAGGGTGGTGGCGCGGCCTGCGTGCATGGCGTCAACAGTGCCGTGCTCAGCATGCTGGTGGGCAAGACCATGGGCCTGCAGGGGCAGGATTTGCATGGGCTGGGCGTGGCCGCCTTGCTGCACGACCTGGGCAAGCAGTCGCTGAATATTCCGGTCTTTGCCTTCGCGCTGAATCAGGGCCAGGCCGGCAGCGCGCTGTACATGCGGCATGTGGGCGAGTCGGTGGCCCTGGCCCAGGCCATGGGCTACGGGCCGGCCGTGACCACGGCGATCGCCCAGCATCATGAATGGGCCGATGGCAGCGGCTTCCCGCTGGGCCTGCTGGCCAGCGACATGGAGCTGGCCGGCCAGATCCTGGCACTGGTCAACAACTACGAACGGCTGTGCAATCCGCCCCATGCTGCCGCGGGCCAGACACCGCATGAGGTGCTGGGAGCGCTCTACGGACAGTACCGCCAGCGCTACGCCGTTGACGTGCTTCAGGCCTTTGTACAGACCCTGGGTGTCTATCCTCCGGGCTCGCTGGTCGAACTCAGCGACGGCCGCCAAGGGCAGGTGATATCGGTCAATACCCGCCAGACGCTCAAGCCCAGCGTTCTGGTCTACAGCCCGGACCTGGAAACCAAGTTGCAGCTGGTGGATCTGGCCCAGCAGGGCGTGCTCGGCATACGGCGCGGCCTGCACCGGGACCAGGTCAAGCAGGAAGCCATCAAAGCCTTGCAGCCCCACAGGCGCACGTGTTACTTTTTTGACAGTTCTGCGGCCATCGCAGCAGAGAAAGGCCCGTTGTGACACCGCAGCCGTCGCAGGCAACCATGGGCAATTTTGCCGACAACCTGCTCCTATCCATGCTGGACGGCTTGCAAGAGGCCGTCTGGCTGCTGGATGCGCAAAATCTGCAGGTGCTGCATGTGAATGCCGCCAGCATAGCCTTGACCGGATATCAGCCCGAAGCCGCACGCGGCCTGCATGTGGAGATGCTGTGCGCCACCCTGGTGCAGAAAGCATTCTGGCAGGACGCCACCAACTGGCGCAGCGGTGCGCAGTTCATCTCCCAGATCTGCCGCGCGGACGGCAGCCAGGTCTCGGTGGAGATGCGGGTCAAGCTGTTGGCGCCGGCCCAGTGGCTGATGCTGACCATGGTGGACCGCAGCGCCCAGCTGCAGTACGAGACCGAGCTGGAGACCTTGCTTGCCGAAATGCGCGCCACGCTGGAGTCGGCCGCAGACGGCATACTGGTCTGCGACCTCAAGGGCGGGATACGCGCTTTCAACCACAGGTTTGCCGAGCTGTGGCAACTGCCCGCCGATCTGCTTGCACGCCACAATGACGCCGCCATTTTTGCGCATCTTGAGACCCAGATCGTCAGCAGCGGCAGCCAGTTCACTTCGCTGCAGGATGCGCCCGATCTGTCGGCGCCCGAGACTTCCGAAGTCCTGCAACTGAGCAACGGTCGGGTGATCGAACGCCGTTCCGTGCCGCAGCTGAGCCGCGGCGTGGCCATAGGGCGCATCTATTCCTGCCGGGACATCACCGCCGAAACCCTGGCCGCCAACGAGCAAAGGCTGGCGGCCCGGGTGTTCGAGTCCAGCCTGGACGGCATCTTCATCGCCGACGAGCAGGGGCGGATTGCCCAGCTCAACCCCGCGTGCCGGCAGCTTCTGCACGGTGCCAATGTGCTGGGACAGGCGGCCTGGCAGCTGTTTGAATCCGGAGCCGGGCCCGTCACCGATCTGCCCCAGCAGGTGAAGGCGCGCTGGGAGCAGGGCAGCTTCTGGGAAGGCAATCTATGGCTCAAGCGCGGTGGCGGTCAGCGCTGCGCGATCTGGCTGTCCTGGGTGGCTTTGCGCGATGGCTATGGCCGCGTGGTGCAGAGCATAGGTTTTATGCGCGATATGACCATGCAGCGCAGCGCGCAGCTGCAGATCGAGCAGCTGGCCTATACCGACGCCCTGACGGGCCTGCCCAACCGCCTGAGCCTGAGTCGCCATGTGCAGTCGGCGATTGCCACCGCGCATCTGACGCAGGAACCCTTCAGCATCCTGTTCCTGGACCTGGACCGCTTCAAGATCATCAACGACTCCCTGGGCCATGATTTCGGGGACCGGGTGCTCAGACTCGTGGCCCAGCGCCTGGGGGCTTTGCTGCGTCCCACCGATGTGCTGTGCCGCCTGGGCGGCGACGAATTCGTGCTCTATCTGCAGGGCTGCAGCGGCGAGGGCGCGGCCAAGGTTGCCGAGCGCATACTCAACGAGATGCGCCAGCCCTTCATGCTCGATGGACTGGGTTTTTCCGTGCAGTGCAGCATCGGTGCAGCACAGTTCCCCACGGACGGGCTGACGCTAGACGAACTGATCCGTCAGGCCGACATCGCCATGTACCGAGTCAAGGAGCGCGGGCGCGGTAATTTCAGCTTCTACCAGCCGCAGATGAGCGCGGGCCTGCTGTCGCGCATGAAGCTCGAGCACGCCATGCGCCAGGCCCTGGACAAGGGGCATATGGCCGTCTACTTCCAGCCCCAGGTGCATATCCAGTCGCAGCGCATTGTGGCCGCGGAGGCCCTGCTGCGCTGGACCGATCCGGAGCTGGGCGTGATTTCGCCCGCGGTCTTCATCCCGCTGGCCGAGGAGTCCGGCTATGTGGTGGCTCTCGATGCCTGGGTGCTGGAGCAGTCCGTGCAGGAGGCCGTGCGCTGGCATGCGCGGGGCATGCCGATCAAGGTCTCGGTCAATGTCTCCGCGCTTGAGTTCCGGCAGCCCGACTTTGTCGAGCGGCTGACCAGCGTGCTCAAGAGCAGTGCGCTGCCCGCGCAGTGGCTGGAGCTGGAGCTGACCGAAAGCATCCTGCTGCAGGATGCGCAGGAGATGGCCATGCGCGTGCACCAGATTGCTGAGCTGGGCGTGGGCCTGGTGATCGACGACTTCGGCACCGGCTACTCCAACCTCGCCTATCTGAAGAAGCTGCCAATCTCCAAGATCAAGATCGACCAGAGCTTTGTGCGCGGTCTGCCCTATCAGGCCGAGGACAAGGCCATCGTGGCCGCCATCATCAGCATGGGCAAGGCGCTGGGTGTGGAAATCGTGGCCGAGGGCGTGGAAACGGAGCAGCAATGTGCGGCCATCGCGCACATGCATGGCGACTATTTCCAGGGCTATCTGTGCTCGCCGGCCCTGCCTGCCGAGCAGTTCAGGCAGCGCCTGCAGGCGCAGAACCAGTTGCCGCCGGCGCATCTGGAAAGCGTCGACGGCTCAAGACGCTATGCCGACTTCTGAGCCCGTCAGGGCCTGAGGGCCTGGCGCGGCGACTCTGGCCCGGAGATCAGGGAAAGGACTATCGTCTATCTTGACGATGTCGCCACACAGGCTCTCTGCCATCATCGAGGCCTTCTCCTCGCGTCCCGTTCCTGCAATCGCGCAGAGCCGGGTCGGGATCGGCAGAGCATGTAGGTGAATCATCCGCGTGCTCCAGGCGTTTCTCTCCAAAAGAGTGCTGCGTTCCACAGGGCCGGTAGGGGATTGCCGCCGCTTTAATCTACGGAAACAGTTGAGTCGGCCGGCGCGATGTGGCCGGCGTTTCCGGGAAGAATTCAACACTGGCCAGGCGCCGGTGCGTTGGGCTCGGGCTGGTTATTGTTTTTGAGGTCTGCATGCCTGAGAGTGCCTACGCC
>JAFAIY010000544.1 GCA_019236485.1 Comamonas sp.
ATCGGCTCCGACGAGATGGTCGTCATGCTCTGGGCGAACGAGGTGTTCGACCGTGCGCGGCCGGATACCTTTGCCTGCCCGCTATAGCCATCTGTATAAAGTACCCGGTATGGACGGGCACTCAACCCCTATTTCTCAGATTCCACAATGAAAAAACTCAAAGTCATGACTGTGGTCGGTACCCGGCCCGAAATCATCCGTCTTTCGCGTGTGCTGGCGCGTCTTGATGAGCATTGCGAGCATGTGCTGGTACATACGGGCCAGAACTATGACTATGAGTTGAACCAGATATTTTTCGACGATCTGGGTATCCGCAAGCCGGATCACTTCTTGAACGCTGCAGGCGGCAGTGCGGCGGAAACCATAGGCAAGATCATTGCGGCCATGGACGCCGTGTTGGTGGCCGAGCAGCCCGAAGCATTGTTGGTGCTGGGCGATACCAACAGCTGCCTGTCGGTGATCCCGGCCAAGCGGCGCAAAATACCTATCTTCCACATGGAGGCTGGTAACCGCTGCTTCGATCAGCGCGTGCCGGAGGAGACCAACCGCCGCATCGTGGATCACACGGCCGATATCAACCTGACCTACAGCAGCATTGCGCGCGAATATCTGCTGCGCGAGGGCCTGCCACCGGACCAGGTGATCAAGACCGGTAGCCCCATGTTCGAGGTCCTGACGCATTACCGCGAGCGCATCGACACATCCGACGTGCTGACGCGGCTGGCTCTGCAGCCGGAGAGCTTTTTCGTGGTCAGCGCGCACCGCGAGGAAAACATCGAATCCGACCGCAATTTTGGCAAGCTGGTGCAGGTGCTGAACAAGGTGGCTGAGGTCTATGGTTTACCAGTGATCGTCTCCACCCATCCGCGCACGCAAAAGCGGGTAGAGGCCATGGGGGTGCAGTTCCATCCTCTGGTGCAATTGCTCAAGCCGCTGGGCTTTACCGACTACAACAAGCTGCAGCTGTCTGCACGGGCGGTGCTTTCGGACAGCGGTACCATCAACGAGGAGTCATCCATCCTCAACTTCCCAGCCTTGAACTTGCGCGAGGCCCATGAGCGCCCCGAAGGCATGGAAGAGGCTGCGGTGATGATGGTGGGGTTGGAGGAGCAGCGTGTGCTGCAAGGGCTGGCCATCTTGCAGAGCCAGCCGCGTGGCACAGAGCGCCTGCTGCGCCGAGTGGCAGACTACAGCATGCCTAATGTATCGGACAAGGTCGTGCGCATCATCCATAGCTACACCGACTATGTGAATCGGGTGGTTTGGAAGAAATATTAAGCCTGCAGTTATGGCTACTCGTGTTTTGCTGTTGACGCAGTGGTTCGATCCTGAGCCCACGTTCAAAGGGTTGGTGTTCGCCCGTGAATTGGTGCGCCAGGGCTTTGAGGTGGAGGTCTTGACGGGGTTTCCCAATTACCCCGGGGGCAAGCTGTACCCGGGATACAGGATCAAGTGGCTGCAGCGTGAGGTAATTGATGGTGTGCAGATCACGCGCGTGCCGCTGTACCCCAACCATGACCAATCGGCTATCAAGCGTGTATTCAATTACGCCAGTTTTGCTGCGTCATCGTTGCTCTACGGCCTCTTCATGGCCAAGCGGGCGGATGTGATTTATGCCTACCACCCGCCGCTGACGGTGGGGGTGACAGCCAGCCTGTTGCGCCTGATACGGCGTATTCCAGTGGTATATGACATTCAGGATATGTGGCCTGACACCTTGCGTGCCACCGGTATGCTGAACAATGCGCGAGCATTGAGCGTGGTGGCGGCTGTGTGTCGCTGGGTGTACCGACGAGTCGACCACATCGTGGTGCTGTCGCCTGGCTTCAAGCGCTTGTTGGCCGAACGTGGCGTGTCAGAGCACAAGCTGGAAGTGATCTATAACTGGGCGGATGAGGCAGCACTGGCCGCACCGAAAGGTTGCGCGCCACAGGAACTGGCTGCAGACGGGCGTGCATTTCACATCTTGTTCGCAGGCAATATGGGCAAGGCCCAGGCTTTGGATGCTGTTCTGGAGGCCGCCCGCTTGTTGCAAGAGCGTGGATCACGCGTGCGTTGGGTAATGCTAGGGGGAGGGGTTGAAGTGCCACGCCTCAAGCAACGTGCTGTTGATATGCGACTGAATAATATGGTGTTCTTGCCTCCAGTACCCATGACTGAGGTTGGTGCCTATCTGAATGTGGCAGATGCCTTGCTGGTTCATCTACGCAAGGATCCGTTGTTTGAAATTACGATTCCCTCCAAAACCCAGGCATACATGGCTGTAGGTAAGCCCGTCTTGATGGCTGTAGATGGCGACGCAGCTGATTTGGTGCGTCAGTCCAGCAGTGGTGTGGTGGCAGAGTCCGAGAATCCGGAGGCTTTGGCGGACGCGGCTGAAAGAATGGCTTCTCTGAATGTTGAGGAGTTGATTTCCATGGGGCAAAGGGCTCACGCCTATTACCAGCAAAACCTTGCACTGAAAGTGGGTGTCACGCGGTTTGGCGCAGTATTTCGACGCTTGGGCGAGGTGCGGCAGAAATAGGCTTTTGCATATGAAGATGACCTTGATCCGTTTCCAGACCAGCGTTGATAGCTATTGATTTGTATAGAGAATGAAACGTCTTTTCGACTTTGCAATAGCCCTGCTGGGCCTGATTGTGTTGGCGCTACCTCTGCTGATTCTCCTTGTGCAGATACGGCGCAAGCTGGGCAGTCCAGTGTTCTTTCGCCAGGTACGCCCGGGGCTGAACGGCAAGCCGTTTGAAATGGTCAAGTTCCGCACCATGACAGATGAACGCGGACCGGACGGAAAACTGTTGCCTGATGCTGTACGGCTGACGCCTTTTGGCCGGTTTTTGCGCTCAACCAGTCTGGATGAACTGCCCGAATTGTGGAATGTGCTTAAGGGCGATATGAGCTTAGTAGGGCCGCGTCCGCTGCTCGTGGAATATTTGCCTCTGTACACCCCTGAGCAAGCTCGTCGCCACGAGGCGCGTCCTGGTGTGACAGGTTGGGCACAGGTCAACGGACGCAATGCCATCAGCTGGGAAGAAAAATTTGAACTGGACGTGTGGTACGTGGATCACCAAAGCCTGTGGTTGGACATCAAGATTTTATGGTTGACCGTGAAAAAGGTGTTGGTGCGTGATGGCATCAGCGCTGAGGGTGAAGCGACAATGAGCAAGTTCACGGGCCGTAAGACGCCATAGCGCGGTGGTTTATCTCCAGAGGAGGCCACTCGCATGCTTACTTATTAGGTATGGTTGGCTATATTAAAAAGAGCGAAAGGAGCATGGATGCTTCCCTTGGCAGACTTATATGCTGTTTATGGTGCCAGTGGCTGCGGCCGTGGTGTGATGCCATTAGCTCGCCAACAATTGGCGCAGGCCGGTATTGCACCGGAGCGCTTAGTGTTTGTGGACGACGCACCTGGCCCAGTGCGCGTGAATGGGCAGCGTTTGCTGACTTATGCGCAGTTCCTGGCTGAACCTGCTGGCCAGCGCCACGTAGTACTGGCTATCGCTAACAGCGCCGTGCGTGAAAAGCTGGCTGCTCGTCTGATTCAGGAGGGTGTGCGACCCTGGACGGTACATGCAACCAATGTGGTGCGCATGGATGAGGTTGTGTTGGGTGAGGGCGCTATCCTTAGTCCCTTTGTCACGCTAACCAGCAATATTCGTATTGGCCGGCACTTTCATGCCAATCTCTATAGCTATGTGGAACATGATTGTGTAATTGGCGACTTTGTCACCTTTGCACCGGGCGTTAAGTGCAACGGCAATATTCTGGTGGAAGATCATGCCTATATCGGCGCCGGTGCGGTGATCAAACAAGGCGTTCCTGGCAAACCTCTTGTGATAGGTCGAGGAGCTATTGTTGGTATGGGTGCTGTCGTGACCAAGAGTGTACTTCCAGGAGAAGTCGTTGTTGGAAATCCGGCAAAGCCGTTGCAGAAAAAATATTGAAATAAGTAGTTCTTGAGATACAGAGTGGATCTGGATTAGAAGATGTTGAATACCCCTTTTTCCCCCTGGCCTAGTTTCACTGCTGAGGAGGCCAATGCTGTTCAGCAGGTGCTGCTGTCCAACAAAGTAAATTATTGGACGGGCCAGGAGTGCCGCGCATTTGAAAACGAGTTTGCTGCATGGGCTGAAACAAGCCATGCCGTGGCCTTGGCCAATGGAACGCTTGCACTGGATGTGGCACTCAAGGCCTTCGGCATTGGTCCGGGCGATGAAGTGGTGGTGACGCCGCGTACTTTCATTGCCAGTATTTCCTGCGTAGTGAATGCAGGTGCCACGCCTGTGTTTGCCGATGTGGAGTTGGATAGCGGCAATATTTCTGCAGCGACCATGGCCAAGGTGCTGACGACACGAACGCGTGCCGTAATTTGCGTGCATTTGGCCGGCTGGCCCTGTGACATGGATCCGATCATGGCGCTGGCCGAGCAGCACGGGCTGAAGGTCATTGAAGACTGCGCTCAGGCACATGGTGCCAGGTACAAGGGCCGCAGCGTTGGCAGTATTGGTCATGTGGGAGCTTGGAGCTTTTGCCAGGACAAGATCATGAGCACCGGCGGCGAGGGGGGGATGGTTACGACCAATGACGAAGCCCTGTGGCGTGCCATGTGGAGCTTCAAGGACCATGGCAAGAGTTATGCGGCGGTATATGAGCGTGAACATGCACCGGGTTTCCGTTGGCTGCATGAGAGCTTTGGCACCAACTGGCGAATGCTCGAGATGCAGGCTGTTATAGGCCGTATTCAACTAAAGCGAATGTCTGAGTGGACTGCGCTGCGTAAACGAAATGCGATGGGTATTCTTGCCGCATGCCGTCAGTTTCCCGCACTCAGGGTGCCTGAAGTTCCCGAAGGCATCGTGCATGCGCATTACAAATGCTATGCCTATGTTGAACTCGATCAACTTGCTGAAGGCTGGAGTCGGGATCGCATTGTCATGGAGATCAATGCATTAGGCGTTCCTTGCTACCAGGGCTCATGTTCGGAGGTTTACCTGGAAAAGGCGTTTGATGCCACGGGCTGGAGGCCGGCGGAGCGTCTGTCTTCCGCAAAGGAATTGGGTGATACGAGCCTGATGTTCTTGGTGCACCCGACCTTGACAGAGGCAGAGATTCAACAGACCTGTGATGCGATCAACGCAGTCATGGAAAAAGCATGTCGTTGAATGCACTGGCTGAACATTTGCTGAAGCTGCCGCGCCTGCTCAAGCAAGCGGTGGTTTTGGGGGTAGATGTATCCATGGCAGTCTTGGCTGTCTGGCTGGCGTTCTATCTACGCATTGATCAGACCGGGGCTCCGGTTCTGGAACAAGGCTATGTCTACGGCCTGGCGATCGTGCTTTTTGTGCCGATATTTGTGCGCATGGGCTTATATCGTGCCATCTTTCGCTATGCCGGTATGCCAGCGGTGGTAGCGACTGCGGTTTCCGTGGTCATTTATGGCATCTTCTTTTTTGCGGTGTTGCTGTGGATGCGCTGGAGTGGTGTGCCACGCAGTATTGGCTTGATCCAGCCGATCCTGTTCCTGCTGTTGGCCGGGGGCTGGCGTATTCTTGCGCGCTATTGGTTGTCCGGGGTGAGCGATGCCGAGCATGGCTCGTCTCTCAAAAAGCACCTGTTGATCTACGGTGCTGGCGATGCCGGGGTGCAGACCGCATCAGCACTTGATGTGATGCGCGAGTTTTCGGTCCGCGGCTTCGTTGACGATGATCCAGGCAAGATTGGGCGAACCATCAACGGCATTCCGATCATTTCACCAATAGATGCGGCAGCATTCATTGAGCGGCACAAAATTTCCGACATCTTGCTGGCCATCCCTTCCCTGAACCGCCTGCGGCGGCGGGAAATCATCGACCAGCTGCAATTTCTACCCGTGCATGTGCGCTCCCTGCCCGGCATGATGGATCTGGCCTCGGGCAAGGTGACGGTGGCGGATTTCCAGGAGCTGGACATCGAGGACCTGCTGGGCCGCGATCCGGTGGAACCCGATCCGCAGCTGCTGGCCAAGAATCTGGCCGGCAAGGTGGTGCTGGTGACGGGAGCCGGCGGCAGCATAGGCAGCGAGCTGTGCCGTCAGATCATTCTGGAGCGTCCACGGGCCTTGGTGCTGGTGGAGCACAACGAATACGGGCTCTACGCGATTCACCACAATCTGGAGCTGCTGTGCAAGGAGCATGGCCTGTCCGTGCAGCTGCTGCCGCGGCTGGGCAGTATCCGGAATCTGCGCCGCCTGCGCGCCATTTTTGCGGATTGCAGGCCTCACACGGTGTATCACGCTGCGGCCTATAAACATGTGCCCCTGGTGCAGGAGAACCCGGCCGAAGGCATCCTGAACAATGTCTTCGGCACGCTCAATGTGGCGCGCGTGGCCATGGAGCAGGGGGTGGAGCGTTTCGTGCTGATCTCCACCGACAAGGCGGTGCGGCCTACCAATGTCATGGGTGCCAGCAAGCGCATGGCTGAATTGGTGTTGCAGGCCATGGCCGGGGCGTCGGGCGTGGATTTCGCGCCCATCGACGAACAGCCCGCGGGCAAGCCGACGGCGAACCGTACCTGTTTTTGCATGGTGCGCTTCGGCAATGTGCTGGGCAGCAGCGGCAGCGTGGTGCCGCTGTTTCGCAGCCAGCTGCGCAACGGGGGGCCGCTGACGGTCACCCATGCGGGCGTGACCCGCTATTTCATGACGATTCCTGAGGCCGCTCAACTGGTGCTGCAGGCCGGCGCCATGGGCGATGGCGGCGACGTTTTTGTGCTTGACATGGGCAAGCCCGTGAAGATCATCGATCTGGCGCGCCGGATGATTCAGCTGTCGGGTCTGACCGTCAAGGACGAGGCCCATGCATCGGGCGATATCGAGATTCAGGTGGTTGGCCTGAGGCCGGGAGAGAAGCTGTATGAGGAACTGCTCATTGGCGACAATCCCGAAACCACGGAGCATGCGCGGATCATGAAAGCGCATGAAAGCTGCTTGTCCTGGCAGGCTTTGCTGCCGCATCTGCTGACGCTGCGCCATGCGGCCAAGCTGGGGGACGATGCGACGATCCACGCCCAGCTGTTGCAGCTGGTCAGCGGCTATGTGGCACCTGGAGGCTCCGAACGGGCATGCCAGGGCAGCACTGCAACGCGGGAACTGGCGGGGGGCTGACGGGGCGAGCC